>WTAY01000213.1 GCA_013139345.1 Methylophaga sp.
CAATTTTCACTTTTTGTTGCTCTTCGGCTGATAAGGCTGCGTATAGTCGCTTCAAATAGCCCAATGTAAAGGGACAAATATCAGCACAATTAGTATAACCAAAGGCAATCACCACCACATTACCTTCATAATCATGAAATTCTATTTCTTTGCCATCAGCATTTACTGCTACAAAATCACCGCCAACCCCACTTAAAATTGGTAATTCCTCAGCATTAACACTCAATGAGTAGCTTAATACTGTGATGAAAATAAAGGTAATTAGCTTATTTAACATAGCAATCCCACCCACGGTGCAATATCCGGTAATAGATGTCTTTCTTTAATTGAAAGTACTTTCCATGATTTATCTTTTTGAATCTCATATTCAATTTCCTGATGTATTTTGGCAAGAACGGGTTTGCCTGACGGGTTACTGCCTTTCCATTCAATAATAAGATCGAGGACATATGTATTATCTTTACCATCTACTTTCTTATTGCCCAGTTTTCGTAATAAGTGACCCCCTTGTGCTAGGTATTTCTGACGCTTTTCTAACAATGTCGTAATGGAACCATTCAGCACATCACCACCTATAGTCATCGAATAGTTTGCAGAGTGAAGCCATTGTTCAGCATCAATTGGCAGTAGGTTAACACCATCAAGATAAGCTAACCATTGATAGGCAAATTGACGGGGCTTGTAATATGTTCGGTCAAATTCTGTTGTGTGCATGCCTTGTACGTGTTCACTTTGTGATGTTTCTACTCGCTTAATAATAGGCTTTGATAACAAAGGAACGTGAAAAATAAATCTCTCTTTTCTTTCCAAACTCTTATTATTTGACTCATCCTGATATTGAACCAGTGAGTTAACCTCAAACTGATAAAGATTAGAATCATCTAGTTTCGTGAGATCCGTACTTGTAATCTGTATCTGCTTAATGTTTTGAGGGTAGCGAAATCGGTAGTCATCCCACTTAGCATCTACCTTAGAAAATGATGACTCTTCATCTACCAGAATTAAACTGCCATACCAGTTCATGATTATGGAAGCCATAGCGTTAAGCGAGCTCGTATATTCAATACGCTTCTGATCTTCGGTAGGAGCTGCATTAACCGCAGCCCCCACAAAAAATAGAATAAGTAATAAAATAGACCTCATCGGTTAAAACCTATTTATTGGTATTGATTCGCAATTTATTGAATAGGTCCAGGTTTTTGTACCTGTTCCATCAAGTCATTGTTCCATTCACCTTCTACAGACACATGGGCCGCCGCACCAAACATAATGGCCTCGATCAAATTATGGTTCACATACGCATAAAGGCCCGGTTGCTTGAAGGTATAGGTTGCCGCAGCCGCTTCATCACCCGCAATCGCCCATGTTTCTAAATTAGTCGCCGGTGCATCATTAAATGATCCACCACGCCACACTAAGTCGCCATGACCGCCAATTAAGTGAATGCGTGTATCACGGTTGGCTTGTGAATGGAGGAATAACACCGTTTCTCCAACTTTCGCAGTCATTGAGTTTTCGCCGGTTAATGCACCCACTTTGCCATTAAATGTGATGTGTGTTGGTGTCAACGTTTTCATCACTTCCATGGTGTCACCCATCGCCATTACTGGCGCATCATAACGTTTAAATTTGCCCTCTTTATCTTGAGGAACATACCAGTCTTGCTCGCCAATATAGTACGCTTTGTCATAGGTCACTAGATTACCCTTTTCATCTTTCAGACCGTCACGTGGCAAAATCATAATCGCCCCGTTCATTCCTGAAACAACATGATAAGGAATCATCACGCCACCCGGTGCACAATGGTAAACAAACACACCCGCCTTAGTCGCTTTAAAGCGAAGTATAACTTGTTGTCCTGGTGCTACATTTGTTAAACCACCACCACCTAATGCACCTGTTGCGGCATGAAAATCAATATTGTGAACCATTGTGTTCGTTTTAGGGTTTTTTAAGGTTAGCTCAACATAATCACCAACATGAGCAACAATCATTGGCCCAGGATTACTGCCCTCAAAGGTCATCGCTTGCACAAAGACACCAGGGGATATTTCCATTTCTTTTTCGACAATATCCATTGTCATCTCAATAATTTGTGGGCCACCTTTAGCGACTTGATCATGCTTTGGTAAGAACGGTGGTGCAACTAATGTTTGAGTGACTCGCTCTAGACCTTGTATTTTTGCAGTCACGCCTATTTTACCGACTTCTAACGCTTCTCCTGAAAATGATGGAGCAGAAAATGCGACAAGAGATGCAGCAATAGCAATACTTAAACCTAACTTTTTAAAATGACTCACTTCGTTTCTCCAATTAAATAAATTTTCGTACACAGATGTTATGTTGAGTATCTTCCCCTTCGGTGTCAACGACATTGATTTAGGTCAAGAGAAATGACAAATAAGCTATATTTACCAATAAATTGCGTTATTTGACATAGATCTGAGACTCTACCAATTTCTAACGTGTTAGGCGTAAATATAATTGGGGTAATTTTGCAGGCAGTTCTGCTATGTTTTTTATAAGAATGTAGGCATTTTTACCAAATAAATATGGCAAGTAATCCTCTGCCTTTTCATCAATCGTGACACAGAAAGGCTGTAAGCCTTTTTTCTCGGCTTCGAGTATTGCTTGACGGGTATCCTCTATTCCATAACGACCTTCATATTTATCGAGATCATTGGGTTTACCATCAGTAATGATCAGTAATAACTTCTGACTTGTCGCTTCTTTTTCTAGAAGGCTAGTCGCATGACGTATCGCCGCTCCCATACGAGTGTAATAACCAGGTTTAATGGCATCAATATACCCACGTACATCATTATCATAGGCATCATCAAAGCCTTTAATATTATAAAAACGAACATGATTACGGTTTCGTGAAGAAAAGCCATGTAAGGCAAACCTATCCCCTGTAACACTTAATGCTTCTGAGAATAAATAGAGGGAATCGCGAATAACATCGACCACTCTTGAGCTGTTATTAATGTAGGCATCTGTCGATAATGATAAGTCAGCAAGTAATAGGCATGACAAATCACGTGTTTCATTGCGTAGTTCGCGATAAACAGGTGCATCACTATTCACACGACCATGTTTACGATCCGTAAGAAAGTTAATATAGCTCTCTAAGTCCAATTCTGAACCATCACTTTGTCGGTTAAGCCAGTGCCGTTGTGGACGTAACATCTCAAACTGTCGCCGTATTCTACGCGCCTGACTTTTTAATTTTACGGGTAATTCCGTTGCCTCAGTATGACGAGAAGTCATAGGTATAATTCGACAATGATCTTTTTGTAGACATCGTTTTTTATAATCCCACTCGTCGACAGGAATACCTTCACCTAAAACAATATCGTCATAATGACTTGAGGGTAAATCTAGATCTAATTTGATTTTACTTGCCGTTGTTTCATTGTCCTGAGCAACCGTAATGTTATCCATGTCTTCTGCTGTTTGCATGGCATCATCATCGTCATCTTCCGTACTTGTCCGATCTATCTTACTGTACTCTCCCCAACTCCATAAACTCTCCAAACGAAAACTCATTAAGCCATCACTGCCTTCTGGCATATCGGTACGATTACCTTGTTTACGCTTTTGCTGTTTTTTCTGCTCTTTCTTAGTTTCACTTGTTTCAGGAAGTTCAGGATCATGAATAGCAGTGCTGCCATTAATCTCACTGTTTGGTGGAGAAGGATGCAACCAAAGTGATACTGGTTGTGGTGGGCGTTTGGCATATTCTAAAACGATTGTTGCTGTTACATCTAATAATGCAGAACGAATTGCCAACTCTTGCTTAGCCTCACGTTTGTCTAGACTATTGGGGGAGCTACGTTGTGCAATATGTGCCTTAACAAGGGTCTTATATTTACCGCGTAGACCAGGCCAAATTGCTAAGGTTTTTTGGGTTCGTTCTTGGTTACGAGTAATCCAATCGCCTTTTCCTATTGTCACAACGGATATTGCTGTTAGCCATAAATACAAATCTCGATTCAATTGTTTGCTAGGAAATAGGGCAATACTTTCTGGTAATCGTAACGTTTCTTCATCGCGCCATGCATATTGTGTTTTATCACCGAGACCAGCAATTCGTTGCAATATCGACCGTTTTGCATAGACATCAGAATCTGTTGAACTTTCAACACGTAAGCCTCCTTCCCCCCCTAATGCTCGGAAGAAGATACCGGCCGTAAGACGAATATCATCTAAATACACAATGGCGTCAGGAAAATGTGTTTCAGCCCGCTTAGTAATAAAACGATGCCATGTTGAACCGACTAATTCTTCTAACATAACATCAGCCTCATCTACCGGTAAAAGGTGACCAATCAGGTGGTAACCATACCATCATGAAAAAGCAGAAAAGTACTAATGCTACAAACCATAAAACAAAATGTCTTTGTTTTTGTGTCGCATGATGTGGAGGCAAAGGAATGCCACAATGTGGGCAGCTGCTATCTTCAGCCTCAATGTTTCCAGCACAGTGTTTACATAGTAATGTGCTCATTTCGATAACTGTCCAATAAGTGGATAACTAAATGCTAAACCCTTTATGGCTTTGGTGAAACCCAAGATCCCTACTGTTAGGAACACAGGCACAATCAACATAAAATAGACCTCTAATGAAAACAGAGCCGTTAGAGAGGCATATCCCTCTGTTAATAGAATAAAGACATTAATTGATAGAAAAATTATCGTACTCAAACTACTGGCTATTAAGGTTTGGCTTATATGTCTCTTGGCAACCGTTGAGCTTTGTTTATATCGTATAAAATAAAGCACCCACAATACAATATAAAAAACACCCACAAATAGAAGATTTGCAATGAAAAAAGCCTCTGCAAATGAAGCAGTATTATCTGTAGATGATGACTCACTCATCCTATTCAACAGCCATTTTTGCTTTAACCACTTCCATTAATGCCTCTACCGTTTCTTCGTCATCACTCAAAGGTTCAATAATCGCTGCACGACAGGCTTCTATTGGATCTAGGCCTGATTTAATTAATGTTGCTGCATATACCAATAAACGAGTTGATGCAGATTCTTCTAAATCATGGTCTTTTAACACCCTCAAAGAATGTGCTAATTCGATCAGCCGCATTGATAGTGCCGGCTCAATATTAGTCTCTTGCTGAATAATTTTTGTTTCAGTCTCTTTATCAGGATAGTCAAACCGCATTGAAACGAAACGTTGTCGGGTGGAGGGTTTCATGCCTTTTAATAAGTTTTGATAGCCAGGGTTATAAGACACCACCAACATAAATCCAGGGGGTGCTTTGAGTAACTCTCCGGTCCGCTCTATCGGCAAGATACGTCTGTCATCAGATAATGGATGTAGTACTACCGTTGTATCTTTACGTGCTTCTACTACCTCATCTAAATAACAAATTGCACCTTCGCGTACCGCTTTCGTTAAAGGGCCATCATGCCAATACGTTTCACCATCACCAATTAAGTGTCGTCCCACTAAGTCTGCAGCTGTTAAGTCATCATGGCAGGCAATCGTATATAAAGGCCGACCTAATTTAGCTGCCATATGTTCAACAAAACGTGTTTTACCACAACCTGTAGGCCCTTTTATTAATAATGGTAGTTGGTTGTTATAAGCGTGTTCAAACAATTCAATTTCATTGTGTTGATCTTGGTAATATGGGATTTCAGTTGTTTTATTACTCATTTTAAATCCTAGTCATCCACTGTCGTATGGGGGTCAAAACCATGCATGACAGCAAAGTGTGCCGTTATCATATCCATCGAGTTTACATGATTATCAAACCACTGCGGCCAAGATGAAAAGACATACTCAGCAAGTAGTTCAATATCAGCATTACGTTGCCATGTTTGTATAATATCGGTCATATTAGCTAATACTCTTTCATGCTCAGATGAATGCACTAAAGACATAGGAAACTGTATCTCTTGCATTAATGTATTCTCTCGATCAAAGTGTGCTTGCGTATGGCTTAACCACTCTTCCAACAGTGTGTTTAAGGTCTTTGTTTGCTCAGATGTCGGTGCCTTATTTTGTTCATATTCAGTAATGGTGGCACCTAACTTTTCCACTAACTCTATTTCTTCAAAGTGAGTGCTATTCATAAAATCAAGAGCCACATGGGGTATGGTGCCTGCATTCAAGATTATTTTGTTTTTTACAGTCATATCAATAGCCCTTCAAATACTAATAATATAAGCCACAGCAATGGCAAGACAGATCGACCACAACCAGCCATACATAATTACTCGCCATAATAGGGACACGCCACGTAATGCCATAAATTCTCTGATAATCAACCCGCCTTTTATCGCAGCCGTGAATAACAAGAATAAAACGACAATGACTCCGCTATACCCCATCTGCCCCATCGCATAGGTAGTGAGTGTTAATACGACCATCAGCAACCAAATCGTGTGGATGTTATAAATACGTTTCATCGGATGATGTACACCAGTGGAAATAATATGATCCAAACTAAATCGACCATATGCCAGTAAGAGGCTCCGGTTTCTACTCCTGTATGATTTTTCTCCGTGTATGCACCTCGTTTTGCTTTTATTACTATTGCAAACAAAATCAACATACCTAACACGACATGTAAGAAATGGAACATGGTAAGAGAGAGATAGAACATATAAAACGTGTTTGTGCTTAGGTTAATACCCGCTGAAAATTTTTCACTGTATTCAATAGACTTGAGAATAAGAAAGCCTAACCCACCACCTAAAGCGGCATAAAGCCAATTCACACAAAGACTGACTTTATTTAGCTTAATGGCATAAACCGCACGTACAACAAAATAACTAGAAGTAATTAGTAATAAGGTATTTACTGCACCAAGTTCACGGTTAAGTGTTAATTGATACTGATTAAACATCTCAATATTTTGTACTCTCATCACAGCATAGGCAATAAAGAAAATGCCAAATACTAATAACTCCATAAAAATAAAAAACCAAATTGCTAGATCACCTGGGAGAAGTTTTGGCTCTGTAAAGACAGTATCAGTAGTCACGTTAATCTTATTTAATTTAATGTAACGCTATTCTGACGTTTTTTAATTACTCACGCCTTGATCCGTATCAAGTTATTTCGATAAAAATGATTTTGTTAGTTTCTTACCTGTCCACGATCTCACCATCGTCCATGTGGCAAATAATATAAACATGGCATGAACAAAAACAAAGTAAGAAATAACATAAACCCATGTCCACGGTGAATCAAATCCACCCAATAGAATCATAAGCCCAGTTACCAGCACTAGTGCAATAGCAGCTATAAGGTTTGTTGTGATTCCTAACATGACATAATATCGGTCAATCGTATTTGCCTCTGTTTTTTTGTAGATAAACAGTAAAGCTACAAACCCTATTACAGGTAATGCCGTCAGGTTTAATAATGAGAGAAGTGTTGATATTTCTGCTCGTTTTAGCTGCAATTCATCCGTTTTCATTTTCATTCCCCTCAAAAAAACATACCGCCTATAAAGGCGGTATATTAAGCATGTCTAAACTTCACCTAGGTGAAATAAGGAATACGCTATTCGACATCTGCAACCTCTTCACCTTTTGCAAAGAAACTATAAATGTATAGGAATAAACCATAAAGGAATGTAATCCCAGCTACTTCACGAGCCCAGTAGAAGTGAGCCAGCCTATCTTGAACTACCATAAATGGTAAAGGATCAGCTGCGTAACGCTGCAAGTAAACCTGCATAATGCCAGCCCCTGTCAACAGTAATGTAATAAATACCATTGAAATCGTCATAATCCAGAATGATCTTATTTCATGTTTTTGAGCATTTACATTAGCTGCTTTTTGCCCACGCATTAACGGCATAGAATAAGAAATCATTGTTAATACAACCATGACATAAGCACCATAAAAGGCCATATGTCCATGTGCGGCAGTAATCTGCGTTCCATGAGTATAGAAGTTAACAGGAGCTAATGTATGTAAGAATCCCCATACACCGGCACCTAAGAATGCCATTACTGCCGTGCCTAATGCCCATAAAACAGCAGCTTTATTAGGGTGGTCACGACGACGTTTATTCACAACATTAAAGGCAAACAATGTCATCATAAAGAATGGGATTGGCTCTAGTGCTGAGAAGATAGACCCCAGCCATTGCCAATAATCGGGGGTACCAATCCAGAAGAAGTGATGCCCAGTTCCGACTAATCCTGAAATCAATGCCATTGCAATAATGATGTATAACCATTTTTCAATAACTTCACGATCAACACCCGTTACTTTAATCAGTACATATGCAAGTAATGATGCCATGATGAGTTCCCACACACCTTCTACCCATAGATGAACAACAAACCACCAGAAGTATTTATCTAATACTAAATTATCAGGGTTGTAGAAAGAGAATAAGAAGAAAACAGCTAGGCCAACTAACCCCGTTAATAACACGACGTTAATAACTGTTTTACGACCTGACAATATCGTCATACCAATATTGAAAATAAAGGCCAGTGCAACTATCACTATGCCAATCTTAGTGATGGTCGGCTGTTCTAAGAACTCACGGCCCATCGTTGGCAATAAGTCATTCATGGTTATCTCGGCTAAACGCGCATAAGGCACTAATAAATAGCCTAAGATCGTCAATACCCCTGCAGTGAGGAATACCCAGAACATTACCTTAGCTAACATAGGTGAATAGAGTTCACGTTCAGCTTCTTCCGGCACGAGGAAATAAGCAGACCCCATAAAACCAAATAATAGCCAAACAATTAATAAATTGGTATGTACCATTCGAGCAACATTGAATGGTATTTCAGGGAATAAAAAATCTCCCATCACATACTGCAAACCCATGGTGACACCAAAGAGGATTTGCCCGACAAAAAGTGCAATTGCGGCTATAAAGTATAGCTTTGCAATGCCTTGTGATTCATATTTCATAAGTAATCTACCCCTTAACCTTGAATATTTGGTGGCCAGTCTCTGGCAGTTTTAATGCCATCAACATACTTCAAAAACTGAGCAAGCTCTTCTAGCTCTTCGTCAGTTAAATTGAATTGAGGCATGCTACGTCGGCCTTCAATACCCTCGACAGGGCGGTATTTAATAAATGCTTTAATCGCCTCAGTACTTTCACCAAAACGGGTATATACATTACCAAGCTCTGGTGCAAAATAAGCACCTTCTCCTAATAACGTGTGACAACCAATACAGTTATTTACTTCCCATAATCGCTTACCTGCTGCGACTTGTTCTGTTAGGTTTTCTCTATTATCGGTGGCGGGCAGCCGCTTAACTGTATCAACAGTTAAACCAATAAGTACCAGGAAGAAGAACACTGCTCCCCCGTAGTAAATATTGCGGGCCATGCCCTTGGTAAAGGTTTCTCTCATCACACATCTCCTAAGGTTACAGATTCGATAGAAAGTATATCTATGACACACTTAAGTCACATTGATCTATATCAAGTGATATTAACTAAGCAGTAATCGTTCTATACCCAAACTACTTGAAGATGTAGGTTTCTCACTTCGTCATCCCAGCATATTTTTAGCTGGGACCTGTTTCAGACAATAGCTCCTCAAGGATGACAGAGGCTAGAATCTACATCTTCATTTACTTGGTTATAACTCGCTAACCTTCAAGTGAAATTAATTGACGCAACTTTTCAACATTAACTAATTCTATTTGAGTCCCATCTAGGTTAATGAGTCCTTGTTTAGAAAGGTCTTTAAGTGTTCGGGATAGTGTTTCGGGTTTAATCGATAAACGGGAGGCAATAACATGCTTAGGAGCAACCAGCGTTACCCCTGCACGATCATTTTGCTCTTCAGAAATATGACTTAATAGATAATCAACTAGGCGGAACGTCGCATTATGCAATGTTAAGCGATCAACTTCGTTCACCATCCAGTGCAGTCTTTGACTTAATTTACCGAGTAAATTCTTACATAAGGTATTGGATGTATTTAGTAGTTTAAGGTACGTTTCTGCATTAATTGCCACCACGATGGATGGAGACACTGTTAATGCCGATACAGGGTATCTAGAGCCACCTAGGAATAATACGGCTTCAGCAAATGTTTGCCCTGGACGAATAATCTCAATTACTTTTTCATCACCATTTGGCGCTAACCGCTGTAATTTAATGCCTCCTGAAATAAGCAGATAAATATCAGTTAGCTCAGTGCCCTGCTCAAATAAAACACTATTTTCTGGCAGTTGTTTCGCATGAGAAGTATTTACAACCTTATCAAAATCATCGTCTTCAAGAGGCTGAAGTAGTACACAACGTCGCATTGAGTTCAAAATATATTCATTCAATGGAATTATCCCTGTACTTGCACTTTTCATTACTACTCCCCGACTAATTCATCACATTTATAGAACGCACCCTCACCACCTAATGAATTGACCAATTTAGGTAAAACCTGAGACATTTTATTCATCAATGTCCAAGGTGGATTGATCACTATCATGCCGCTGGCTGACATTCCTGTACCAAACTGATCTCGGGCAATACCTAACTCAAAACGTTGTATTTTCTTAATTCCGCTTCGAATAAATTTGCGTTCTAATTGGTCGATAATTTTTCGGTCAACAACGGGATACCAAAGCGCATAGGTCCCTGTAGGAAATTTCTTATAAGCCTCAGCTAGAACCGTAAACACCTTGCCATAGTCTGTTTTTATTTCATAGGAAGGATCAACCAGCACCAATCCACGACGTGATACTGGAGGTAATAAAGATAATAAACCTTTAAAACCATCATCACGCATCACTCTGATATTTTTTCTATTAGCAGTATTTTTTAATAAAAGTTCAGCATCTTTCGGGTGTAACTCATATAACCATGCTCGATCTCTTTTACGTAAAAAACTCGTGGCTATCAATGGTGAACCGGGGTAGAAGCTTAATTTTCCTGATGAGTTTTGTTTAGACAAAATATCAAAGTATGTTGTTAGTTCAGGATATTCATCAGGATTGAGTTTGGCTATACCTTGGGTATATTCTTGCAACTTTGTCGCATGTTCACTCTTAAGGTTGTATAAGCCTGCACCTGCATGTGTATCAATATAATCAAATGGACTATCTTTTTTAGTCAGGTGTTCGAGTATTTCTATCTGAACAATATGCTTTAAAACATCAGCATAATTTCCAGCATGGAATGAGTGGCGATAACTTAGCAATGAAACGTCCTATTTAGGGATGAAAAACGGTTCTGTATTATATACCGATGATAAATGAAGATGTAGATTCTACCCTCTGTCATCCTCGAGTGTTTTTATCGAGGATCTATTGTATTAAATAGATCCCAGCTAAAAGCATGCTGGGATGACCAATATGCAGTATTTCATCAGGGAAAGAACCTATTTGATTAACAGCTTAAATACTCAGGATTCTTCATTCTACTTTAAGGAGTTACAGTCACTTTCAACTAGAAAGCTGGGGAAGTTTTGAGCATACTCAGAAATCCATTGCATAGCAGCTTGCTCACTCGTCAGCTCGATACCTTTCTCAACTTTCATTTGACTACGGTAATCTTCTATATGGCAGACTTGCTCAACCATTCTTACGGCATAACTCACTGATTCTTGCTGAAAAGAAACACCAACTAGAAATGCACCACCATCCTCTTTACACCAACAAACGACACCTTTGGCATCAAATTCTGGCGTACATATAGGGATGATAATTTGAATCTGTTCACCGGTATCAATGCTGTGACTACTAGAAAAACACAAACCACCTCTACCGATATCTTTTATATGAATTTTTTCTACAATTCCAGCAAGATTAAACTCAATTGGAATAGTCATTGGGTGGCGAATAAATTGGCGCGAAGTATTGGGCATAGACCAACATTACCATAATTTTTGCCTGTGTTTTTAGAAATATGAACACATTCATATTCATATTAATCTTAACGTTAAAACAAAAGACTAAATCTTTAGATCACCGGTGGTGGCGCTTCTGAAACTGTATTGCGACCTTTTCGTTTTGACATATATAAAGCACGATCAACACGCTGTAAAAAACTTTCACTACCTTCAGAAGGAAAGTATCTTGCCACACCAAAAGACATTGTAATGCTACCTAGCGACTCTCGGTTATCACGACGCTGGATACGTTTAGCAGCAATTTCGGCTCGAATACTCTCAGCTACTTTCTTAGCATTATCTAGACTGGTGTTAAGTAAGACAATGGCAAATTCTTCACCACCATAGCGAGCAACCAAGTCTCGACCTTTAACGGCCGCTTTTAGGCTATTGGCGACAACTTTGAGAACTTGATCACCAACTAAGTGACCATGTGTATCATTAATTCTCTTAAATAAGTCTAAATCAGCAAAGATCATACTGACTTCAATACCATTTAAGTCCGCATCTTTTGTTGCTTTTTCTAATATTGAGTCAAAGGCTTTTCTATTTGCTAATTTGGTTAAGGTATCTGTTTTTGCTTCGCGCTTCGCATCATCAAGATCTTTTTTCATATCTTGCATTTCTGCCATCGTAGCACTTAAGCGTTCAGATAATAACTCACTCGATGACATAGCCGTTCGAGCTTCAAATAAGACTTCTTCTGTGACAGCGTGGATTTCATCACGAGTCATATCTGGTCTTAACTTATCAATCACACTCAATAATTTTTCAGAACTGTTTTTAGATGCTGTCGCACCTGTGCCGACAAAACTAAGTACTTCAGACAAAATACGTTTAAGGTCCTGACGTAATTCAATTAAGGCAGCTTGATCTTTCTCGCGATTAATAAATCGAGTGTATAAATCACGGCTGTCTTCATTAGTCAGCGCACCTGAGTCATCAAGGTGATCATGGACAGCATCGTTTAAAGCAATATTATTACCTGCAACATACTCGTACCAGACCGCATAATTTGCAGGCGTCATCGCCACACCATATTTTTTCATTAATGGTATCGCTAGTCGCATATATTCTGCGGCTTGATCGTGATACTCGCTATATTCCATATTACTACCTTAGTCGCCTAAAAGGTTTCTGTGTTACTTCTTTCTTGCAGCGGTTCTTAAACGTAATGCATTCAGTTTAATAAAACCTTCTGCATCTTGTTGATTATACGCGCCTTCATCATCTTCAAAAGTAGCAATAGCTTCATCAAATAAGCTATCAGTATCAGATGCACGCCCAACAACAATCACATTACCTTTATAAAGCTTAATTCTAACCTTTCCATTTACGGTTTGTTGTGACTTATCTATCATTACTTGTAACATTTCGCGTTCTGGTGACCACCAGTAACCATTGTAAATCAAGCTTGCGTAACGAGGCATTAACTCATCTTTAAGGTGTGCTACTTCACGATCGAGCGTAATAGACTCGATTGCACGATGTGCTCGCATCATGATTGTACCAGCTGGTGTTTCATAACAGCCACGTGCTTTCATGCCCACATAACGGTTCTCAACCATATCCAAACGGCCGATACCATTTTCACCACCCACCTTATTCAAATATTCCATCACAGTCGCAGCTGTCGTTGCTTTACCATCAATAGCAACAATATCACCCTTTTCATACGTTAATTCAAGGTATGTTACTTCATCAGGTGCATCTTCAGGTGAAACACTCCAACGCCACATTGACGCTTCTGGCTCATTCCAAGGATCTTCTAAAATATCCCCTTCATATGAAATATGAAGTAAATTAGCATCCATTGAATAAGGTGATTTTTTACCGCGTTTCATTTCAACAGGAATTCCATGTTCAGCAGCATAATCTAGTAAGCTTTGACGAGAGTTCAAGTCCCACTCGCGCCATGGAGCAATCACTTGAATTTCTGGGCTTAAAGCGTAAGCACCTAATTCGAAACGAACCTGATCATTACCTTTACCTGTCGCACCGTGTGAAATGGCTTGTGCACCCACTTCTTCTGCAATATCAACAAGACGTTTTGCGATCAATGGACGGGCAATTGATGTACCTAATAAATATTCACCTTCATAGATAGTATTCGCTCGAAACATTGGGAAGACATAGTCACGTGCAAACTCTTCGCGTAAGTCTTCAATATAAATGTCTTTAATACCCATTGCTTCTGCTTTGGCACGAGCTGGCTCAACTTCTTCACCTTGACCAAGATCCGCAGTAAATGTCACCACTTCACAATCATAAGTATCTTGCAGCCATTTCAAAATAATAGACGTATCTAGGCCGCCAGAATAGGCAAGAACGACTTTATTAATCTTATTGTTGGGTGTAGACATATCTCTATTTTTTCCTATAGAACTTTATATTTGGTAAACGTAACTCGGTATTATATCAAATAGCGAGAGTTGTAATAAACTCTTTAACGGCAGTTGAGTAATCATAGATATATACCGGTAATCATTCAAGATGCAGATTTTTTTATTTCATCCCAGCATGCTTCTAGCTGGGATCTGCTTAATACAATAGATTCTCGATAAGAGCATTCGAGAATGACGGGAACTGTAAGCCCTGCATCTTCAAGTAACTTGGGTATAGATCTAGAGAATGGATGAAAAGCCGCTAGCTTAACTATTTTTTCTAACTTTGAAATAAGTCATTATGTCCCCTACTATTTAAGCAGGAAACATAATGGCGTTATCAATTGAACCTTCTATTTAGAATGCAGTGTTTTACGTGGTGGCATAAGATCAGTGATACTGCCTTCTGCCATTTCAGCTGCAAAGCCTAATGTTTCTGATAAAGTTGGATGCGGGTGAATCGTTAAACCAATATCTTCTGCATCAGCACCCATTTCAAGTGCTAAAACAGCTTCAGCGATTAGCTCACCTGCATTGGTGCCGACAATACCTGCACCGATGATTCGACCTGTTTCTTTATCAAATAAGGCTTTGGTTAAACCTTCGCTTCGACCAATGCTCAAACTACGACCTGATGCCGCCCAAGGGAATGCACCTTTAACGTAATTAAGTCCTTCTGCTTTTGCTTCTATTTCTGTTTTACCCATCCATGCAATTTCAGGATCAGTATAAGCAACAGATGGGATTGTCATTGGATCAAAGGCTGACTTAATTCCAGAAATAACTTCAGCAGCTACTTTAGCTTCATGCACGGCCTTATGTGCCAACATAGGTTGTCCAACAATGTCACCAATTGCATAGATATGAGGTACATTTGTTGTCATTTGAGCATCAACATTAATGAAGCCGTAATCATCAACAGCAACACCTGCTGCTTCTGCATTAATCAATTTACCATTTGGTGAACGACCTACTGCTACAAGAATTTTGTCGTAAACAACTGTTTCTGGTGCATCTTTACCTTCAAATGTGACTTTTAAACCATCATTTTGCGGTTCAATAGCGGCAACACGTGTATTTAAGTAAATTGCTTCGTAGTCTTTTTGTACCTTTTTCAATAAAGGTTTAACAATATCTTTATCAGCACCCGGAATCAAACCACTTTGCATTTCAACAACGGTAATTTTAGATCCTAAAGCATGGTAAACCGTAGCCATTTCAAGGCCGATAATACCGCCCCCAATAACAAGCATATTTTTTGGTACATCTGCTAAATCAAGTGCATCCGTTGAATCCATCATGCGAGGATCATCATTCGGGAATACAGGTACTTTGCTTACACGTGAACCTGCAGCAATAATACATTTATCAAACGAAATCGTTTGAGTACCGTCAGGTGTTTCAACCGTCATTGTGTTGGTGCCGGCAAAGCTTGCTTCACCTTGCACAATTGTCACTTTACGTTGCTTAGCAAGTGCTTTTAAACCACCCGTTAAGCCATCTACAATGCTATTTTTCCAGCTTTCAATTTTACGAATATCGACGTCTGGTTTTGCAAAAGTCACACCGTGGTCGGACATGCTTGCTGCTTCGTTAATCACTTGAGCAGTATGTAATAACGCTTTAGATGGGATACAACCGACGTTTAAACACACACCGCCAATTTTGGCATGGCGTTCAATCATCACAACTTGGCGACCTAAATCGGCAGCACGGAAGGCAGCAGTATAACCACCAGGGCCTGAACCTAAAACGAGCACTTCAGCATGTAAATCAGCATTACCTGCAGTGGTTGTTACAACGGCTGCTGTATCAACTTTCACTTCTGGTTTTGCTTCTTCTTTTGGAGCAGGCTCAGAATCAGTTTTAGCATCTTCAGCAGTTTCGAGTGTTAAAATAACACTACCTTCTTTGACTTTATCACCAACTGTAACGCTCATAGCTGTAATCGTCCCAGCTACCGATGTTGGGATTTCCATTGCTGCTTTATCTGACTCTAATGTAATAACGTCTTGATTAGCTTCAACCACATCACCAACACTGACCAGTACTTCAATAATTTCTACTTCGTCAAAATCACCGATATCAGGTACTTTTACTTCAACTAGACTCATAGTAATACCTTTCTAATATCAGATAACATATTGTTAAGATGAGTAGTAAATCGTGCACCCATAGCACCATCAACAACACGATGATCATAAGAAACAGACAGTGGTAACATCAGTCTAGGCACAAACTCGCTGCCATTCCATACTGGCTGCATTTTATGGCGACCAACACCTAAGATAGCAACTTCAGGTGCATTAACGATTGGCGTAAAGAAACTACCACCAATACCACCTAAACTTGAGATTGAGAATGTGCCACCTTGTAAATCTTTAGCAGTCAACGCACCATCTCGTGCTCGTAAGCTAATCTCACCTAATTCACCGGCGAGTTCTAAGAAGCCTTTTTTATCAACATCTCTAACAACAGGCACCATCAAACCATTGGGTGTATCAACAGCAATTCCTATGTTGTAATAGCTTTTGATGATTAAGTTTTGTTTATCTTCACTTAATGATGCATTCATTTCAGGGTATAACTTCAAACTAGCCACTACTGCTTTCATAATGAAAACAAGAGGAGTTAAGTTCACGCCTTGTTTAGCCGCATTATCTTTATTATCTTTTCTGAATTTCTCTAACTCAGTAATATCTGCTTCATCAAACTGTGTCACATGTGGAATATTTAACCAACATGCATGCAAATGCTTGCCTGATATTTTCTTAATTCGAGATAATTCAGTGCTTTCTACTTCACCAAACTTCTCATAGTTACCCACTGGTACAGGTGGAATTGCTGAACCACTTGTTGCTGCTACTGCGGGTGCATTTACTTTTTTCTTAACAAAGTTTTGCACATCAGCTTTAGTAATACGACCTTTATCACCACTGCCACTCACAAGGCTTAATGTAACACCTAATTCACGAGCAAATTGGCGAACTGATGGCGAAGCATGAGCATGTTTCACACCTGCTTTATTATCAGGTGCATAAGGTACACTTTCAACCAATTCAGTTGGTGCAGGTGCTACAACAGGAGCCGGTGCAGATTCTTGTTTTGGTGTTGGAGCAGACTCAGTTTTCACTTCAGGAGAACCAGCACCTGCTGATTCAATAATAGCAATCACTGAACCTTCTTTGACTTTATCACCAACACTAATTTTAAGCTCTTTAATCACTCCGGCTTGTGATGCAGGAATTTCCATTGCCGCTTTATCAGATTCCAACGTAATAATATCTTGATTTTCTTCAACGGTGTCGCCTACAGATACCAAAACTTCAATGACTTCTACTTCATCAAAATCACCGATATCAGGAACTACTAATTCTAAATCTGCCATATTTTAACTCTGCCTTTACTTATGCTTTAACCGGATTAACTGCATCTGCATCAATATTGTATTTCTTGATTGCTTTTGCCACAACATCGTAGCCAATTTGACCTTCATCAGCCAACGTATTCAATGTTGCTACCACGACATGATGACGATCAACTTCGAAGAAACTACGCAATGTCTCACGCGTATCTGAGCGACCGAAACCATCTGTACCAAGTACAGTGTATGCACCTTTAATCCAAGGGCGAATTTGCTCTGCATATTGACGCATATAATCAGTTGATGCGATAACCACACCTTCTTGTGCATTCAAACATTCAGCAACATAACTTTGTTTTTTGTCTGCTTCTGGATGTAAGCGGTTATAGCGATCAACAGCTTGTCCATCACGCGACAATTCATTAATACTAGTTGCACTCCACACTGTTGCAGATACTTTCCAGTCTTTTTCTAGTAATTCAGCTGCCGCTTCAACTTCACGCAAGATTGTGCCACTACCTAAAAGCTGTGCTTTAAGTTTTTGTTTGCCACCTTGTTTCAGCTTATACATGCCTTTTAAGATGCCTGCTTCTGAACCTTTTGGCATTTCTGGCTGTGTATAATTTTCATTCATCGCAGTAATGTAATAGAACACGCTTTCTTGGTCTTCATACATACGACGGAAACCATCATGGATGATCACTGCCATTTCATATGCATAGGTAGGATCGTAACTTACACAGTTAGGAATCGTGCCTGCTTGAATCAAACTATGACCATCTTGATGTTGTAAGCCTTCACCATTAAGTGATGTACGACCCGCAGTTGCACCAAGCAAGAACCCTTTCGCTTGAATATCACCAGCAAGCCACGCTAAATCACCAACACGTTGGAAACCAAACATAGAGTAATAAATATAGAACGGCACCATATTTACATTGTAGTTTGAATAGGCAGTTGACGCTGAAACCCACTCAGCCATCGCGCCAGCTTCATTGATACCTTCTTGTAAGATCTGGCCTTTGGTATCTTCGCGATACCACATGACTTTACCTGAATCTTCTGGTTCATATAATTGACCTGAAGAAGAATAAATACCAAATGAACGGAATAAACCTTCCATACCAAATGTACGAGCTTCATCAGGCACAATCGGTACAATATTTTTACCAACTTCTTTATCACGAATTAATGCGGTAAGAATTCGAACAAACGCCATCGTCGTTGAAATTTCACGATCGCCGGTTGATTTCAACATCGCATTAAAGATACTTAAGTCAGGCGTTTTTAATGCGGGTGCATTGTGATTACGTTTAGGTAAGAAACCACCTAACTCTTCACGACGTGCTAATAAGTATTTTTGCTCGTCACTATCAGCATCACATGTAAGATAAGGGATCTCTTCAATTTCATCATCAGAAACGGGGATATTGAATCGGTCACGGAACACTTTCATCTGTTCCACACCTAAACTTTTCTGTGAATGCGTTGTGTTTTGAGCTTCACCTGCATCACCCATTCCGTAACCTTTCACTGTTTTAGCTAAGATTACTGTTGGTTGACCTTTATGGTCTGTTGCTTGTTTGTAGGCTGCATAAACTTTACGAGGGTCATGTCCACCACGGCTTAGTTTCCAGATATCTTCATCTGTCATATCTGAAACCATATCTAATAGTTCAGGATATTTCCCAAAGAAGTGTTCTCGTACAAACGCACCATCTTTTGATTTGTAGTTTTGATATTCGCCATCAACAACTTCTTCCATACGCTTAAGTAATAAGCCATTTTTATCTTTAGAAAGTAATTGATCCCACTCACTACCCCAGATAACTTTGATAACATTCCAACCAGCACCACGGAAGATTGCTTCAAGTTCTTGAATGATCTTGCCATTACCACGTACAGGGCCATCTAAACGTTGTAAATTACAGTTAATAACAAAGTTAAGGTTATCTAGTTTTTCACGACCAGCTAATGTGATTGCACCCAAAGATTCAGGCTCATCCATCTCGCCATCACCAAGATATGCCCAAACATTACGTCCTGCTGTTTCTTTAATCTCACGATGTTCCATATATTTCATGAAACGTGCTTGATAAATCGCAAGAATAGGACCTAAACCCATTGATACCGTTGGAAACTGCCAGTAGTCAGGCATTAACCAAGGATGTGGGTAAGATGACAAACCTTTGCCACTCGCTTCAAAACGGAAATTGTTTAACTGATCTTCGCTTAAACGACCTTCAAGGAATGAACGAGCATAAATACCTGGAGAAATATGACCTTGGAAAAACACCAAGTCAGCGCCATTGCCATGATTATCACCTTTAAAGAAGTGATTAAAACCAACATCATACATCGTTGCAGATGACGCAAAACTCGCAATATGTCCGCCAACAGCACCTGGCTTTAAGTTTGCTTTGTTTACCATCGCCATTGCATTCCAGCGAATATATGAACGAATTTTATGCTCAATATCTTGATCGCCAGTAATACGTTCTTGTTGATCAACGGGGATTGTATTCACATAAGCTGTATTAGAGCTATATGGAAGGTTAACACCAGAGCGGCGTGCCATATCAATGAGTTTCTCTAGAACATGGTGCGCTTTCTTACCACCTTCTACCTCGATCATGGACTCTAAAGCATCCAACCATTCTTGAGTTTCTTGTGGATCGTTATCAACAAAATCAGTCATAAATACCTTCGCAATTCTTAACGTCATAAATAGCGGGCTATTGTAACAGTTTTTGGTTTATTTCAGGCAGGATTTACTGATAAAAATGTTGCTCAGCTTAGAGATGAAGCCAATGTCCCAAATTTTTTTTGATGTCGATAGATACGCACACCTAACAATACAACTAGTAAAGCGATATAAAACAAGGGCTCTGCTTTATCTTGTTTGACGAGCATATAAAAATGAATAGAACTGGCAATGGCAATAAAATACGTCAAACGATGTAACTTCTTCCAGCTTTTGCCACCTAAGCGTTTAACCATGGCATTGTTCGAGGTTATCACCAGAGGAATAAGGGCTGTAAAGGTAAAGAAACCAATCGTGATAAAAGGTCGTTTAATAATATCTTTAATAATTTCATTAATATCAAAGAACTGATCTAACCAAAGATATAACAGCATATGTAATAAAGCATAAAAGAATACATATAAGCCTAACATTCGACGTAGTGTGACAAGTTGATTCCAACCCGTTAACCAGCGTAATGGCGTGATTAACAAGGTGAACCATAAAAAGCGTAATGCCCATAAGCCGGTATCACGTGTTATGGCTTCTACGGGATTTGCTCCTAATTGATCAGTCAATAATGCATATACCAACCAAATAGCTGGAAACAAACTCGCAATAAACAATGTGATTTTAAGTTTTGACATAAGGCTATCTTTAGAAATTCTTAGTTAAATCCATTCCAGTATATAAATGAGCGACTTGCTCTTCATAACCATTGTATAACTCTGTTTTACGTTTCAAAAACTCACCAAGACGACGTTCTCGACTTTGACTCCAGCGAGGGTGGTCCACATCAGGGTTAACATTAGAATAAAAGCCGTATTCTCTTGGTCCAGCCTTCATCCATGCTGAGTTTGGCATTTCCTCAACAAAGCGAATATTAACAATAGACTTGATGCTTTTAAAACCATATTTCCAAGGAACAACGAGACGAATTGGTGCACCATTTTGACCGAGTAACTCCTGACCATATAAGCCAACAGAAAGTAAGGTGAGTGGATTCATTGCTTCATCAATCCGTAAACCTTCGACATAAGGCCAATCTAATACTTTTCGACTTTGCCCCGGCATTTGTTCGGGATCATAAAGTGTTGTGAATTCAACATACTTAGCACGTGAATTAGGCTGAGCTCGCTTTATAAGATCGGCTAAAGGGAACCCAACCCAAGGAATAACCATCGACCAACCTTCTACACAACGAAAACGGTAGATACGCTCTTCTAGAGTGAAGGGTCTAATAAGATCGTCATAATCATACTCACCGGGCTTGTCACCCTCCCCTTCTATCGTTACTCGCCAAGGCTTAGATTTGTCTGGAAACTTCGTTGCCAAAATGGCAGGTGAAGCCTTATCAGTACCAAATTCATAAAAGTTATTATAAGTCGTGACAGAGTCATAGCTCGTTAACTTATCATCTGTTGAGAATGAACTTTGTTTCAAATCTAAAAAAGTGGGCTCAGGGCTTGTTTCAGCATGTGCCATTGATAAAGGCAATAAGCTTGCTGTAGCAACGGTTGCCGACCCATTCAAGAACTGTCTTCGGTTAAGATACACCTCATGATCGGTTATCTCATTTGCAGGCATTTCACCCAATCTTTTTTTACCAATAAACATAACAACATCTCCTTAATATCGCTATTTAGACAACTGTCCTAACGATAGTGTTATTTTTTTATACTTCAACAAAGAGCAATAGACTCTAGCAACTAGAAAACTTCTTAGCAATCCAGTAATCGGCACTGACAAATTTACCTGCACCGATGAAAAACAAAGCCAATAGCATAATGAAATACGTCGTAGCGAATTCAATACCATTATTCAAGATAACGAAACTGCCATTTTGAGTTAACCACTCATATCTTCCGTGCTCCTGCAATAATGATCGTGCAGCTTCAAGCTGTGCACTAGGCTCTGCAATTGCTAACCAACCATTATCAATATGAACAGTTAATGCAGCTACAACCATTGTTACCATTAGGGGAATTGAAATCCAACGTACGGCTAAACCTAATACTAATAAAATCGCACCAAAATATTCCGCCCCCCAAGCTAGGTAGCCCATTAGTTCAGGGAAAGGTAGGCCTAGGCTACTATCAAACCAATCAATGGTTCCTTGCAGAGAACTCTCACTATCAAAAGGATTCCATTTATTATTTGCTGCCATCCAAAATATAGGTGCTAAATATAAGCGTAACGCTAAGGGTGCTAAAAAATCTAAGACACGTGTTTTATTTAACAAATTCTGAAATGTATTGGCGATATTACAAATAAACATATTTTTCTCCTTAATGGGACTTTTCTACTAATGAAACAATTAATGTCGAACCATTACTAGAAAACACCCTTTATAAAAAGGGGCTCCGTAGAGCCCCTCCAAATAATCTGTAGCTCAAACTAAATGCTTTATTTATTAGCACCACATTTTGCTTCGCCACATTTACCTTCTTTCATTTTTTCAGCTTTCTTGTCAGCGCCACATTTAGCTTCGCCGCATTTGCCTTCTTTCATTTTTTCAGCTTTCTTGTCAGCGCCGCATTTAGCTTCGCCGCATTTGCCTTCTTTCATTTTTTCAGCTTTCTTGTCAGCGCCGCACTTAGCTTCGCCGCATTTGCCTTCTTTCATTTTTTCAGCTGTCTTGTCAGCGCCGCACTTAGCTTCGCCGCATTTTCCTTCTTTATCTGATTTCATTTCGCTACCACATTTAGCTTCGTGGTCACCTTTCATTTCGCCGCCGCATTTTCCTTCTGCAAGTTGCATATAACCACTAGACAATTCAGTAGAAGCGAATGGGTTGGCAGTATCTGCACTTGCTAATGTTGGAGACAAAGCAAGACTTGCAGTCATTGCCACACTCGCAGCCAATGCAATTGTTGTTTTCTTAGTAGTGATAGACATAATAATTTCCTATAGTTAATAATGTTGTGTAAAGTTAAACAACCGGTCAATCATGACCAAGCTTGCTAACATAGACTGACATTAATCCATTTTGTTACAAACATGACGAAAAAAAATTCTAAATCACTATTTGAAAATGAGCAGACTTTAATTAAAAAGTTAATTGCTGGCGATCAAACTGCCTTTGAATATATTGTCTCCGAGCACCATAACATCATGCTATCTATTGCACGAGCCATTGTTGGTGAGGCATTTGCTGATGAAGTTGTGCAAGAAGCATGGATGTCAGCAATTAAAGCTTTACCAAAATTTGAAGGGCGTTCAAAACTTAAAACATGGCTGCTTCATATAGTAAGTAATGGTGCTAAAAGCCGAATTCGCAGAGAAAATAGAATGGTCTCATTAGATGAAGGCTGGGAATCCGTCCCTGCTGATAAATTCGATCAGATCGGCCATCGACTTGATAATGTTTCTCCCTGGGAAGAAGCCACACCCGAAGCATTACTAGCAAATGAGCAACTACAATCTATCATTGAAGAAACATTCCAACAGCTTCCCGCTCATCAACGAGCCGTCCTAACTATGTATGACATGGAAGGCATAAAAATGGATGAGATTTGTAACATTCTTGATATCTCTGCGTCTAATGTTCGTGTATTACTACATAGAGCTAGAACAACGCTACATCATAGTATCGAAAAATATCAGGATAAGGTGTGATAATGTACCAATGTAAAGACATCACAGAAGAAGTAAATAACTATATCGAAGGCGACCTGCCTTTCACTAAGCGTATAGGCTTATTCTTTCATTTTATTATGTGTAGCTGTTGCCGTAACTACTTACAGCAAATTCGCTCTACAATCTCTGTTATCACCGTGTCACAACCTAAAGAGAAAGATAGTGCCGATCTCAAAGCACTAGCTAAACAATTGCACGATATGTGTGATGAACACGAACACTAATTAAAATCTGGGGCCAACTACCGTTTAGGCCCTTTTTTACACTTGCCTTAATATATCCTTGATTGGCAAGTTGCTAGGCACTATAGTCCGTATATCCCCGTAATCTAGGAAGTCGCTTGATTCAGTGGGATATGTAAAAGGATCACAAGGAAACTTTCTTCCCGTTAATTACAAGTTATAACCACTTGTCCTATCATTCTTTGACAACTATACGTTAATTGCGTACAGTTTCTATATGAGAGGAATATTTGTTGAATCGAGTTTATTTGAGAAGTATCGAAATGATTACTTATCTGATGAAGAATATAGAGAGTTACAAAATGAATTATTGTCCAATCCTAGGAAAGGAGATGTAATTCAAGCTACCGGGGGGTTAAGAAAAATTAGGGTAGCTTCAAAAAACAAAGGAAAACGAGGAGGTGCTCGAGTAATTTATTTTTATTTGCCAAGCTTTAAACGTTTTTACCTTTTAACAATCTATGCAAAGAATGAAGTCACAGATTTAACACTTCAAGAAAAAAAGCAACTTAAATCATTTGTAGAGGTATGGGTTAATGAGCAAGCGTAATTTATTTTCAGAGTTATCTTTATCACTATCTGAGGCTAAAAAACATTCAGAGGGGAAACTAACTTTAAAAACAGTTCAAATTGATGACAAAGAAGGTTTCATTATTTTACCCAGTGAAATAATAAATATTCGTAAAAAGTTTAATATGTCGCGAGGGTTATTTGCAAAGTATTTACACACATCCTCAAGAACTTTGGAGAGTTGGGAGCAAGGTAGAAGCTGTCCAAATGGTCAGGCAACTACTCTTTTGCGCTTAGTGCAAAGTCATCCAGAAACATTGTCACAAATAGCAGCACTTTAAAAGTTATAACAATGTGCATGCAGTGGACACAGTAAAATTGGCATGCCATTTTGCTTTCGTAAAAGCCACGCCAGCTTTACTGTGCCACTGATGCACGGCGTTATGTATAAATAGAGAAATATTATATATGCCAAAATACTTCAAAACTTCAATTGAGGTTACATCAGTATTTCAAACAGAAATCATGGCTGATGATGAAGAGAGTGCAAAATCTATCGCAAGAAAAACAGACGTTTCTACTTTAACGCCCGTATTAACAAAAACATCATCTGTAAGCGTTAAGTATGATGGCGAATGTAACTTTAATGTTGGAACAGAAGTAAACCATGATTTGTTTGGGCATGGGGAATAAAAAATATTCAAAGAACTTCTAATAGTTCTAATGAAAAAGGCTATTCTGCTGAAATTGAGTTTGATAGTGGAAAAACCGTGGGGATTCATATGTCTACAGCTATGGCAAAAAACAAGTTGCAGGTATTAAATACATAACAAAAAAATCAAGGCGACGGCTAAAAGCAGATATGGATACTTATCAAAAATATGATATAGCAATAAAATCATTAGCGTTGATAATATCAGCAGTAATCTTTGTCTATGGTATTAATTCCTATAATGATGAGTCTAATCGTGATTTCAAAAGGCCGTTTCTTACGGCTCAAATTGAAGCATGCAAAAAATTAACGGAGGCAGTTGCAGATAAGCTATGGTCGCTTTATTATAGCCAAGGCGCTCTGTTTCTTAATAACGAGGCTCTTTCAGAATACCGAGTATTTATTAAGGCAGTGGAAGACTGTCCTGGTAAAAGAACAATAAATGAGTGCCACCCCGCTAATTTTGGTAGTTATCAATTTAACATTGCTCAGGCATGTAGAAACGAGCTTGTAAAAACGTGGGGAAGTAATCCATATTTATGGGTAGAGGAATTAAGTGACCCATTGCTATAAATGGCATAACAATGCCATAAACTCGGACCCCAAAAAGCGCCGCTCCTTCGTCGCTCTGCTTTTTGGGTCCGGTTATGGCTGGCGTTATACCTAAAAGATGAAAAGCATTAAATCATTAATTGTCGACTTAGAATCTTTAGATTCAGCTACAAGAGATAAAGCAGCAATTTCACTAATGGATATTGGTGATTCTAGTGCTATCTTGCCGTTAATAAGAGCAATTAAGGTTCCTGCTAATATAAACGGTAATCCCCCCGAAAAATAATTGAAGTCAAAAGTGGAATTTTCTCTTATGCTTACCAGCAGGAGATTATTCATGAAAAAAGCACACTTTAGCGATAGCCAAATTTTAGCTATTTTAAAACAAGCC
>WTAY01000105.1 GCA_013139345.1 Methylophaga sp.
CGATTGAAGCAGGTTTGATTATCCACCAACAATTGATTACCGGTCGTGCTGAGCGTGTATTAATTGTTGTACCTGATAGTTTGATCCATCAGTGGTTAGTTGAGATGTTACGTCGCTTTAATATGCAGTTTACGATTATGGATGAAGAGCGCCATGATGCATTGCTAGAAGCGGGTGAGCTTAATCCATTTGAAAGTGGACAACTCATGTTGTGCAGCTTATCAATGCTAACGTCATATCCCAATATTTATGAAGATGCACTCAATACACAGTGGGACTTAATGATTGTTGATGAGGCACATCATTTACGTTGGGATGAAGATTTAGCAAGTCCAGAATATCAGTGTATTGATGGCTTAGCACGAGAAGTATCGGGTCTATTATTATTAACCGCAACACCTGAACAGTTGGGTGTTGAAAGTCATTTTGCACGACTACGCTTACTTGATCCTGACCGTTACTTTGATTTAGCTAAATTTCGTCAGCAAGAAGCGGGTTATCAGCCGATTAGTGACTTAGTGAGTCAATTAATTGCTGATGATGTTCAACAAAATTTGACAGCGTTACAAGCTGATATTGAGCAGTATTTAGGTAAAGATATTTTCTCAAAATTAGAGCAAACAGATGATTTTGAGGCTGAACGAGATAGTGCTATTAGTGCATTATTAGATCGACATGGCACAGGACGGATCTTATTTAGAAATACACGTGATGCTGTTACTGGATTCCCAGAACGTCAATTACAAAGCTATGCTTTAACAGCACCAGAGGCATATATTACTAATGCAGCAACACAAGATAACTTAGGTTTATTACAAGCTGAAAGCTGTATCGGTGATGATTGGTTAGAAACAGATAGCCGAGTCGATTGGCTAGCAAATTGGTTAACTGAGAATAAGTTACATAAGATTTTAGTGATCTGTGCCCAAGCATCTACTGCTCAAGAGTTAGAAGTTTATCTTCGCACGAAAGTGGGTATTCGCACCTCAGTATTTCATGAAGGTTTAACTTTAGTAAATCGTGATCGTGCCGCTGCTTATTTTGCTGATGAAGAAGAGGGGGCCCAAGTACTGATCTGTTCTGAAATTGGTAGTGAAGGACGTAACTTCCAATTCTCACATCATTTAGTTTTATTTGATTTACCACTTAACCCTGATCTCTTAGAACAACGCATTGGGCGTTTGGATCGTATTGGTCAAAAACATAATGTGCAACTTCATGTGCCTTATTATGAAAATACGGCTCAAGATGTATTACTTCAGTGGTATCACCAAGGTTTGAATGCCTTTGAACAGGTGTTTCCTGCTGGCGGCTCTGTTTACCATGAGGTAAAAGATGACTTACATTACTGTTTAACGAATGCCACAGATAGTCAAAAGATTTCAGCATTAATTAAGCAAACAGAAACGTTAACGAAGGAAACAATTGAGACCCTTCAACAAGGTCGTAACCGTTTGTTAGAGTTGAACTCATGTAATTTGCCAGTAGCAAATGAGGTGATAGCTGATTTAGAAGAAGCAAGTCAATCATCTGAATTGTCATCCTTTATGGATCGCGTATTTGATCAATATGGTGTTGATCAGCAGGTGCACAGTACTGACAGCATTATTTTAGAACCTGGCAACCATATGTTGGAACATCAATTTCCTGAATTGCCAGAAGACGGCATCACCGTAACGTATAACCGCCATCGAGCTTTAGTACGTGAGGATATGTCCTTCCTGAGTTGGGAGCATCCGATGGTGCTCGGTAGCCTTGATATGGTGATTAATAGTGACTTTGGTAATAGTGCTTTTTGTACCTTGGAAAGTGATAATTTTTCCGCGGGCACATTATTATTAGAGGCCATTTTCACCATTAACTGTCCTGCTCCTCGATCATTGCAATTAGGTCGTTATTTGAACGAGTCCTATCTACGCATTGTGGCCAATGAAGATGGAAAAGAGTTTAGTGAATTACTGCCAGAAGCTGAGTTTAATAGTTTGGCGGGACGAATCCCTAAACCAACAGCACAAGAACTGATTCGTCATGCAAGACCAAAGATTACGGAACTCATTGATCACGCTAAAAAATTGGCAATTAGGCAACAAAGGTCTATGATTGAAGATGCAATTAATTTAATGACTCAGTCATTACAAGTAGAACAAGACCGTTTAGCAGCATTAGCAGAAGTTAATTCCAATATTAGATTGGAAGAATTGACTTATATGGAGCAATCAAAACAACTTCTGAATGACTACTTACAGTCTGCTTCACTCAAGCTAGATGCTGTACGTGTAGCAATTGTCACTGAGCCATAAAAAGAGAGCCACTTTTTGACTTGTTAGTTATGGATAAAATTTTCTGAAAGGATTCACTAGATGATGATTTGAGGAAAATGCTATGAATGAATCAGTTAAGAAAGATAACTTCCAGTGGGGCCCTAAAAGTTCATACGAGAAGCGTCAAACAGAACGTCGTTCAGGCCATGACCAACGAGAAATGATTCGGTTCGAGTTAGAAAAAAGTGATAGACGTAGCGGTGATGATCGGCGTTCATCAGCAATATCATGGGGTTCTGATGATCCCGTTTAACGATTGAATAATCAGAGCTTCTGAGTTGTTATATACCCAAGTTACTTGAAGATGCAGGGCTTACAGTTCCCGTCATTCTCGAGTGCTCTTATCGAGAACCTATTGTATTAAGCAGATCCCAGCTAGAAGCATGCTGGGATGACGAAATAAAAAATCTGCATCTTGAATGATTACCGGTATATTAATAGCCTAAATAACGCGCCGATTGATAAAACGCGGTACTGACTGACCATGCTAATGTTAATGGCCATGCTAATGACAGTGCCGTATACCAGCCTGATTTTGCTTCAGCCCTTAATGTGGCAATGGTGGCTAGGCAAGGTGTGTATATCAGTGTGAATAGCATAAAGCTATACGCTTGAACCCAATCTATTTGCTGGGCGATACCTTGCATTAATGAACTGCCTTCTAGGCCATAAATAACGGCTAGAGCACCAATCACAATCTCTTTAGCAACAAAGCCAAAAATAAGGGCGACGGTAAGCTCTGGGTTAATACCTGCTGGTGAAAGAATAGGTGACATAAACTCACCAATCCAACCAGACCAACTTGCTGCACTGGCTGGTTCTACGCCAAAAGGCATATGGGTCAGAATCCAAACAAGGACAACACCAATGGTTATGAACTTTGTTGCACGACGAAGAAAATGACGGATCTCATGCCAACCACGCAATATCATTTGTCGCGTTGTTGGAAAGCGGTAAGGTGGCAATTCAAGTGCAAACGGTTCTTGGCTATTAAACTGTCCCTTAAATAATAAGGCGGTGATGATAACGGTGACAAATGTCATCAGATATAAGCTGAATAAAACAAGTGGCGCTTGGCTTGGTGCAAATAATGCAGTTGTCATAAAGACAAACACTTGCAGTCGAGCACTGCACAGTGAGAAAGGAATCACCATCATGGTCAGCAAACGTAAACCACGGCTTCGCATTGTTCGTGTTCCCATTAATGCAGGAACATTACAGCCAAATCCCATCAGTAACATGACAAAACTTCGACCATCTAAGCCCATTTTTGTCATTAAGGCATCCATTAAAAATGCCGCACGGGATAGATAGCCACTGTCTTCAATAATAGCCATAAATAAGAAAAAGAGAATGATGACAGGGACAAATGAGGCCACAGTGGCAACACCATCAAATACACCTTCTAATAAAAAGCTATTTAACAGTGCTGGCAATCCTGATAATAATGGCGCCAAAGCAATATCACGAAACCCTTCTAGTAACCATGCTACGGCATCTTGTAGAGGTGCACCTAAGGTATAGACTGCCTGAAACATGAGGAACATGATGCCGAAAAACAAGGGTAATCCTAACCAAGGATGTAGCATCACTTTATCAATTTTTTCAGTTGTTGAATGACCAGCTTGAACGGGTACATCAACAGTGTGACGGATAATTTGTTCTAGTTTGTCTTCAACTTCTTGATCGACGGCAAAGTCATTTTCTAGCGACAAGATTGGCATTGCTTCGCTTTTTTGTAACTCACTTTCAATAAGCTGGTATGCCTCAGCATAGCCTTGACCATATTTAGCACTTAATAATGTCGCTGGATAGCCTAATTCTTCACCGAGTTGCTGGGCATTAATTGTAATACCCTGCTGTTTTGCCTCATCTGCCATATTGAGTAATAAGACGGCAGGTAGCCCTAAAGACTTGAGTTGTAGTGCAAGAGTAAGTTGTCTATCAACCTGCGTGGCATTGGCAACAATAAGAACAAGATCAATACTGTTGTTACATAGAAAATGCCTAACAACCTGTTCGTCGTCTGAAAAGCCATGTAGATCATAGATACCGGGCAAATCAACAAGTTCAGCCATTTGTCCTGCAATTAATAGTTTTGCAGAGAGTAAATCAACGGTCACACCAGGCCAGTTTGCGACTTTGGCACTGGCACCACTCATTCTATTGAAGAGCGTTGATTTACCGGCATTTGGCATGCCGATTAATGCAATACGCTTCACATGAGTACCTCGATGTTAGCGGCATCTTGTCGACGTAACATGACTTCAGTATTACCAAGCTTTAGATGAAGGGGGCCATTAAATGGTGCTATGCGAATAAGCTCCAGTGTTTTACCTACTCGAAAACCTAGCGCATTCAGTCGGAACTGAAAACCGGAATCGACATGTAATGCTTGCACAGTGGCTGATTGCCCTGGAGATAATGCCGATAGGCTATATAAAGTGGTCATGCTGGATCCCAAATCTAAATGATAACGATTATCATATAGCTTTTATTCCTATAACACAAGATTCACATGATTATTTAAAGGTTACTATTTTAGGGAGCAAGAAAGCTTGGCTTAGGCCTCGGGCAGCAAAAAAGATCAGTAGCGCTAACCATAAACCATGATTATCGTAACCTTGGAGGAAATACCATGCAGGTAAATAGCAGATAAAAGTAGAAAATAGCATGGTATCTCGCATTTCTACACTGCGCGTTGCACCGATGAATAAGCCATCAAAGAGAAAGCTCCATACAGCAATAACAGGCATGATGATTAACCAAATAAGGTAGTCATTGGCAAGGGAAACAACGTCTGGAATGGTCGTGAGTATTTGGATAAGTTCTGAGCCAAACAGTAAATAGCTCACACTAAAAAAGCAGGCAAGTGAGAATGTCCAAACACCTGTGAGCATTAATCCCTGTTTAAGTTGGTGTTTGTTTTTGCTACCTATTGCTTTGCCAGCGATCACTTCTATTGCGTTAGCAAAACCATCAAGAACAAACGCCATCAAAACAATAAAGTTCACTAATACTGCATTTGCAGCCAAGATAAGTTCACCTTGTTTGGCACCTTGGGCAGTAAAAAAAGCAATACTGAAGATGAGGCATAAACTGCGAATAAAGATATTTCCATGCAGTTTAAACCAGTTCTGGTGGTGTGGTTTTGTAGTATGTTTTTGAATGAACAGGTAGCGATCAACGCCATGATTGATGAGTAATACTAAGCCAACAGCAAGTCCGATATATTCTGCAATTACCGAAGCTAGAGCAACACCATCAACATTCATCCCAAAGCTATTCACAAAAACGAGATCTAAAATCATATTACTAATAGTGACTGAGAGAACTAAATACAACGCATGTTTGGTGGAGCCTTTGCCAATCAACCAGCCTAAGATCACGTAATTGATGAGAATAGCGGGTGTACTCCAGATCCGAATATCAAAATAGATGATGGCAGCATTAGTAATCTGCTCACTACTATCGATAAGATAGAAGGCAAGTGATGAGAGTGGGGATTGTAAAAGTAGAATGCCAAGGGCAATCCCTATCGCGAGCATGAGTGAATGCTGTAGCACTTTTAAGGATAGTTTTGTATCGTTGTCACCATGAGCTTGGGCCGTTAACCCTGTTGTTGCCATACGTAAAAAACCAAATCCCCAGAAGAGAAAGTTAAAAATCAAACTCGCAATGGCGACACCACCTAAATAATGTGCAGAGTCTAAATGGCCGATGACTGCGGTATCTACCATTCCTAAAAGAGGAATAGATATATTGGCAAGTATCATTGGCCCAGCTAGATGCCAGATCATTTTATGGGTAATATTATTTTCTGTAGTCATGTTTTTTTGTGTAAAGAAAAAGGCCACGATAATCGTGGCCTTTTAACTGTATACCCGTAATCATTCAAGATGCAGATTTTTTTTACTCGTCATCTCAGTATGCTTCTAGCTGAGATTTGCTTAAAATAATAGATTCTCGATAAAAAACTTCGAGAATGACGGAAGTTATAAGCTCTGCATTTTTACGTTGTTTAAAAACTCACTTTAGACTAGAAGTGGGGCGATAACTAAACTAACTATCGCCATTACATTAATTAAGATATTCATGGCTGGCCCAGAGGTATCTTTTAGAGGGTCACCCACAGTATCACCGACGACAACCGCAGTATGAACATCGGAACCTTTACCACCAAGATTGCCTTTTTCAACATACTTTTTGGCATTGTCCCAAGCGCCACCGGCATTAGCCATCATGAGAGCCATCATGACACAGCAAATTAATGCGCCAGCTAACATGCCGCCTAAGGCTTCAGGACCGAGGCCGAAACCCACTACGACAGGTGCTCCTACGGCTAAAACACCTGGCATGATCATTTTATTTAAGGCAGCTTTAGTCGCAATATCAATACAACGTGCAGTATCAGGTTGTGCGGTGCCTTCTAATAAGCCCGGAATTTCTTTAAATTGACGACGAATTTCGTGGATCATATCGAATGCAGCATCGCCCACAGCCGTCATTGTCATCGCACTCACTAAGAAGGGGAAAATACCACCAAGGAACATACCGACTAAAACAATGGGATCATTGATTAATAGTTGGAAGTCAGGATTTCCTTGGCTAATGGTTTCGATATAGGCACTAATTAATGCCAATGCCGCTAATGCTGCTGCCCCAATGGCAAAGCCTTTACCAATGGCAGCTGTTGTATTACCGAGTTCATCTAATGAATCAGTAATTTCACGGGTTTTTTCACCCATTCCAGCCATTTCAGCAATACCACCTGCATTATCTGCAACAGGGCCATAGGCATCAATTGCCATCGTGATTCCGACGGTAGCGAGCATACCTACAGCAGCAATACCTACACCATATAAACCAGCATAATGACTAGAAATAAAGATAATGGCGGCAATGGTAATAACAGGGATTGCAACAGATTGCATACCCAAAGCTAAACCACTAATTAAAACGGTAGCAGGGCCAGTTTCGCCATCTTTAGCGAGTTTTCTTACAGGAGCACCGCCAGTGTAATACTCAGTGACTAGACCGATAATAATGCCGCCAATGGCACCGGTTAAAACGGCAACCCATAAATCAGCTGTGCCACCTAATTGTGTAATAAGAAGATAAGCAACAGCAATAAATAAGAGGGATGCACCCATGGTGCCAATACGTAGTGCAACCTCTGGGCTTTTAGCAGAAAAAACCTTAACTGCAAAAATACCGGCAATTGAACACAGTAAACCAATTGATGCGAGTGCTAATGGCATAAACATAAGGGTTTGTTGGCTATCAGCAAGTGTCGCTATGGCTGCAACACTCATTGTTGATGCAATCGCGATACTGGCAATCATTGAGCCACAATACGATTCGAAAATATCAGAGCCCATACCGGCAACGTCACCCACGTTATCACCAACATTATCAGCAATAACACCTGGATTACGAGGATCATCTTCAGGAATTCCTGCTTCAATTTTACCAACTAAGTCAGCGCCGACATCAGCACTTTTAGTGAAAATACCACCACCAACACGAGAAAATAAGGCAACAGATGATGCGCCCATACCAAAGCCATGAAGCACATGAGCAGTATGAGGATCACCACCAAAGATTAAGTACAACAGACCTAGACCAAGTAGCCCCATAGATGCGACAGTCAGTCCCATTATCGAACCGCCAAAGAATGCAACTGTCAGAGCCTCGGATGCACCTTGTTCTTTGGCTGCGGTTGCAGTGCGTACATTCGCTTTCGTTGCTGAATACATACCTATATAACCGGCACTACCTGAACAAATGGCTCCTAGGAAGAAGGCAAATGCGGTGCTCCAACCTAAATCAGACAGGCCTAGGGCTAATATACAAACCACACAAAAAATAGCGAGACGAGAATATTCCGCCTTCATAAAAACCATTGCACCCAAATGAATCTGATCACCAATTTCAACAACTTTCCCCGATCCTGCAGGGGCTGCTTTCATTTTGTTGTAAACCAGAAATGCGCAAAACAAACCAAAAACCCCTAATATTCCGGGAAGGTAATTCAATGATGACATAGGCCAAACCTCACTATTTTATAAAATTAGATAACAGATCTTGCGATGTAACTCCTAACGTTGATGCGGGTAGTGCAATGGTTTTTATACCTGTATTGTGGGTGGGTGTAAAGTTGTCATGACTGGGTTTTAAAATTGGAATTCTATGGTTGAGTGGTTAGTTTTTGCATTAATTGGGGCTGTTGCTGGTATTTTC
>WTAY01000190.1 GCA_013139345.1 Methylophaga sp.
AGGCTAAATTAATTACCCTTATTCAAGAGTCGCTTGCTGGTAAGCGCGGTGTTGTAACAGATGAGGATCTAGATTAAATAAAAAGGCCACCTTAAATAGGTGGCCTAATTTTTTTCTTTTTGAAAAAGCGAACTAAAAAACTAATCCGTTAATTTCTCAAATACTAAACTCGCGTTAGTTCCACCAAAACCAAAGCTATTCGACATAATTGTCTTCAAACCTGCATTATCTTTACGTTCACGGATAATCGGTACGCCTTCTGCTTCAGGATCTAAGTTTTCAATATTGGCAGAGGCAGCAATGAAGTCATTTTCCATCATTAGCAAACAATAAATTGCTTCCTGCACACCTGCGGCACCCAATGAATGACCAGATAATGATTTAGTAGAACCTACTAGTGGTATATTATCGCCAAACGCTTTCTTAACAGCACCTAACTCAGCTAAGTCACCAACTGGCGTACTCGTACCATGTGCATTAATGTAATCGATTGGTGCATCAACTGTAGAGCTTGCAAGTTGCATACAACGCACAGCACCCTCACCTGATGGAGCGACCATGTCATAGCCATCCGATGTAGCAGCATACCCTGTCAACTCAGCGTAAATTTTTGCGCCACGAGCCTTCGCATGTTCATACTCTTCTAATACCAGCACACCACCACCACCGGCAATGACAAAACCATCGCGGTCAGCATCATATGCACGAGAAGCTTTATCTGGTGTGTCGTTATATTTAGTTGATAATGCACCCATTGCATCGAATAAAGAACTCATAGTCCAATGCTCTTCTTCAGCGCCACCGGCAAATACAATATCTTGTTTGCCAAGTTGGATTTGCTCCATGGCATTACCAATACAATGTGCACTTGTTGCACATGCTGATGACATTGAGTAATTGACACCTTTAATCTTAAACGGTGTTGCTAAGCAAGCTGATGTGGTACTACCCATAACTTGAGTTACGCGGTAAGGACCAACTCGGCGAATACCCTTTTCACGAAGGATATCGGCAGCTTCAACTTGATTGGCTGATGATGCACCACCAGAGCCCATAACAAGGCCTGTCCGAGGATTAGAAACTTGCTCCTCAGTTAACCCTGAATCAGCAATTGCTTGTTTCATTGAGATGTAAGCATATGCCGCGGCATCTCCCATAAAACGTAATGTTTTACGGTCAATATGCTCTTTAAAATCGATATCAACACTACCAGCAACATGACTCCGAAAACCCATATCGGCATATTCTTGTTTAAAGCGGATTCCTGACCGACCTAAACGTAGAGATTCTGTAACTGTTTCAGCATCCAACCCCAAACATGATGTAATACCTAAACCTGTGACAACTACACGTTTCATTACTATTTCCTAAAAATTATCTGTAGATGTGAATAAACCTACACGTAGATCTTTCGCAACATAAATTTCACGACCATCGACTGATACTGTGCCATCTGCAATTGCTAAGCAAAGCTTACGAGCAATAACACGCTTAATATCTAATTTATAAGTTACTTTTTTAGCTGTTGGTAGCACTTGTCCAGAGAATTTCACCTCACCAGAACCTAAAGCACGCCCACGCCCAGGGTTTCCATCCCAACCTAAGAAAAACCCTACTAACTGCCACATGGCATCTAAGCCTAAGCAACCTGGCATAACGGGGTCACCTGGGAAGTGACAATCAAAGAACCACAAGTCTGGCGTAATATCTAATTCAGCAATTACTTCACCTTTACCGTATTTACCACCTTCGTTAGAAATGTGAATGATGCGATCCATCATCAACATGTTCGGGGTAGGCAACTGTGCATTACCGGGACCAAATAACTCGCCACGGCCGCACTGCAAAAGTTCTTCGTATGTATATGATGATTGATTACTCATGTGCTCTTCTTATAAGTTTGCAATAGTCCATAATATCACGACCAGCTAAAAACAAGAAAAGATCATGAGTACTTTCTATATTTCTGATATAAAAAAAGCCATGAGCTTGACGCTCATGGCTTTAGATTTGTTTCGAACTATGGTCTAGTGCTATTTATTATCAACTACTGCACTTGTTTCAGGTAATGCTACTTGCAGAGTTTGCAATAAACTCCCTGTACTATTTAACACTCGGTACAGAGCAAATAGCTGATCGTACTCCGCATTAACTAATGCTTGGCGAGCAACAAAAACTTCATTTTCAGAATCTAATAAATCAAGCAGTGTTCTCTGACCTAAACTAAATTGTTGTTGGTAGGCATTTCGAGAGTTTTCACTTGAATCAACATGTAACTGAAAAAAGCCCATTTGATTATTAACAGTTTCTAATGCATTCCATGATAGGCGCACACTTTGCTCAACTTGACGGTATGTATTATTACGAATCTCTGATGCTTGATTAATCAAATAAGCAGTTTCTTCGCGACGGGCTTTATCTTTACCACCATTTAACAAGTTATAACGTAAACGAAACATGGCTGTTACATCATTATTATGTCCATCTATACCATCAAGATCGTTGTTTGCAGTTGTGCCTAATTCAAAGTCAACTCGAGGATAAAATACAGCTGCAGCTGTATCATGTTGTGCATTTGCCGAATCTATATCAGCATTTGCAGATTTTAATGTTGGGTGATTCTCTATCGCTAAACTAATAGCCTCATCAAGTGTTTCTGGAATTGAACTTCTTGGCGATGCGGGATCTGATAAACTTTCCGCTACTTCACCCACGACACGTAAGTAGTTAGTCTCTGCATCGCGAAGGTTACTTTGCTCTGCTATTTGGTTTGCTTTAGCAAGCGCTACACGACCTTGACTCTGATCCATGTCCGCCTTACGTCCAACACCTCGTTCACTACGTAAACGAATTTGATCATGTGTTCGCTCGTGAGCTTCAAGATTAGTAGACGTTAATTCAACTAGTCGTTGTCTACGTAATACATTGAGGTATGCTTCAACAGCTTCTAAGCCTGTATTTTCCGCTGCACCAAAGACACTATAAGCACGAGAGTTTGTACGGGCTGTATGACGAAGTACTTCATTTTTTGTTTGCATTCCATCAAACAACATTTGACGTAAATTGAGGCTTGCCTCATCACGATTTTTGTGGATATTTCCATGTGATGTTGGTGTTCGTGTTGTTGGACTATCTGTAGACTCATAGCCCGTACCAATTGCTAAATCAATCGTTGGCAAATAACCAGCACGCGCTTGTGCAATCTCTTTAGATACAGCATTTCGCTCATTACCAGCCGCTAACACATCTGGGTTTGTTTTAATCGTGGTCCCTACTGCCTCCTCCAACGAAGCCGACCATACGGATACTGAAGTAATTAAGTATAAGAAAACCCCAATCATTGTATTTTTCAATTTCATCTAACTACTCCCAACTAAACTTGTATTCCATCTTCAAAATTAAAGTGTGTCACAAAACACACCTTACCACATTATTATAAAGAAACCTATCACCTATACTTCTTAACTTATTGTATTCAGACATCATTCTCGTAAATCACGAAAAAATATTGCCAAAGACAGGCGATCTGCAAGGCTCATTTTCTGAAAAATAGTCGTTAGATGTGCTTTAACAGTACGCTCTGTAATTGACATGTTTTTGGCAATCATCTTATTTGTTGCACCATGACTCACAAATTGAGCTACTTCAAGCTCTTTTGGAGACAATGTCGATACAGCTTGTCGCTGTACCTCATTAACTTCTGGAACATAGGCTAACTCATCAATTAAGCCCGAAATAACATACCGCTCAATCCAGACCTCTCCATGAATAATGCATTGAACCGCCTCATTTAATTTATCAAGCGATTCTGAAGTGTCAAAATACCCACGAACACCATGTTTTAATAATGAAATTTGCTCAGTACTAGCACAACTCGGACCAACAATTAAAATCCGTACGTTAGGATTAATTGATTTAATATCCTTAATTGCTGCCACTTCATCATTATCTAGAATGGAACTCTGACAGATGATCAAGCTCACTTCTTCCGCTGTAGATGAAGATAAATACTCTTCTAGGCCACTACTTGTAAGGATATTAAATGACTTTAATAACGCAGATTTTATTGCCTGAGATAAATCATTATCAGAAGCAATAATGTGAAAATTAGCTTTAACCATTGAAGTCATCTTTCTCTTAACGCCTCATTTTTAGCTTTAAGAATTGGTTTTAATAAATAATCTAATACCGTTTTCTTGCCAGTCAAAATATCTACACTCGTGGTCATTCCAGGAATAATATTTAACTTTCCCTTACTACTATCAATATAGTTCTTTTCAGTTCTTAAATAAATCAAATAAAAACTTTCATCCTTCTCATTAGTAATTGTATCGGCACTAATTCGTTCAAGTTTTGCCGGTAATCCACCATAAATTGAAAAATCATAGGCAGTAAGCTTAATCATTGCTTCTTGGCCAGGACGCAAAAAGGCAATATCCGCAGGCCTTATTTTTGCCTCAATTAATAAATTATCTTCAATTGGAACAATCTCTAGCAAATCCATCCCAGGTTGAATAATACCACCAACAGTATTAATTTTTAATTGCTTAATGGTGCCTTTTACAGGTGATCTAACTTGAGTTCTCGTTACTCGGTCTTCAAGTGAAAAGACGGTTTCTTTTGTTCGAGCCAATTCTGCATGGACTTCTGAAAATTGACTTGCTGCCTCTGTTCTAAACTGAATGCGTTGCTCTTCAACTTTCTGTTTTACTTCTGCTAAGGCAGAACGAATTCTTGGCATTGCCAAACGATTAGCTTCCATTTCACCAAATAGGTCATTCGCCGATCGCTTCAACCGCAAAATTTCAACCTCTGATAGAACTCCTGCTTCCACTAAAGGCTCAGACATTTTTAGCTCTTGATCACTTAATTCATAGCTTTTATTTAATTGCACCTGCCGTGCACGTCGCTCAACCAACTCCTGTTGCCTCTGAGCTTCTTGTTGTTTTAAGACACTAACGGCTGAATCAAGTTCTAACCGGCGTGTTTTATACAGTGCCATTTCATTTTCAGCTAATATGGGATCCGCTTCTGTAACTTCTGCTGGGATGATAAACCTAACATCCAAGCTTTCCGCTTTTAGGCGAACACTTCGAACAAGTAGTTCATAATATTTAAGTTCTGTTTCCCTAAATGACGAGGAAAAACGAGTATCATCAATTTTTAAAAGTATCTCCCCTTTTTCAACAATTTGCCCTTCTGCAACAAGTACCTCAGATAAAATCCCCCCCTCCAAATTCTGAATAACCTGGATTTTACTCGAAGGCACAACCTTTCCATCACCACGAGTGACTTCATCTAAAGATGTTTCATAAGCCCACCAGCCTGCGGCAAGAAAGAATGCCAATGTTAGGATAAGCAAAGAGTGTCCGACCCGATGTGCCGACTCTAAAGTGGCAGCACTTACTTCTGACATAAACTCAGCATCATCTGGATGAGTACGTTTTAAAAATGCCATCTTACTTTATCCTTTTGACACTTTAATATGGCCTTTTTTAAGCGCAGTTAATATTTGTTCCCGAGGACCATCAGCGAGTAGGTTTCCTTGATCCATTACAATAATCCTATCAACAAGGCTTAATAGTGATGCCTTATGTGTTACTAACAGTAATGTCTTATCCCCTAATTCTGAGGCAAGTTTGGCCTTAAATTGATCTTCAGTGCTGTTATCCATCGCATTGGTAGGTTCATCTAACACAAGGACCGGTGGGTCTAGCAAGATCGCCCTCGCCACAGCAACACTTTGACGCTGTCCACCAGATAATCCCTCGCCACGTTCACCAACAGGTAAATCAAAGCCAGCAGGATGACGATTAACAAATTCAGTCACACCTGCAACATCTGCTGCTTTAAGGATAGCGGCATCATCAGCAAATGGTGCACCCATCGCGATGTTATCCCGAACACTACCAAAAAATAGTACAACATCTTGCGGTGCATACCCCACATTGCGGCGTAAGTCGGCAGGATCAATTTGTCGAATATCAGTGCCATCGAGCAAAATAGCACCATCAGAAGGCTCATATAAACCCAAGATCAACTTCTCAATCGAACTTTTTCCTGAACCGATGCGCCCGATAAAGGCGACTTTCTCTCCGGGTTGAATAGAGAAAGAAATATCAGATAAAGCATTCATTGGTTGTTCTGGGTAGCTAAACGAAACATTTTTAAATGTAATGCCACCTTTAAAATCGGGGCGGTGTAAAAATTCTCGCCCTGATGGCCGCTCAACCGGCAGACTCATCAGATGATTTAGTGAACTTAAAGCAGCTTTTGATTGATGATAACGAGTCAAAATTCCTGCAACCTGCCCTAATGGTGCGAGTGCTCGTCCTGTCAGAATCGTACTCGCAATAAGTGCACCCATCGTAATCTCACCTTCCGATATTTTATAAACACCGAATACAACAATACTTACAGAAGCCATCTGCTGTAAAAATGCCGTAAAATTAATAGCTGTTGACGATAAAATACGAGAACGCTGACTATATTTAGAAATAAAGCCAATCGTTTGTTCCCATTTTCTCTGGATGGGTGATTCGGCCCCAATACTTTTAATCGTTTCAAGCCCAGTGAGGGTTTCAATTAAAGTCGCACTTTTCTGACCCGAATAACGAAACAGCTGTTGGATAGCTCGCCCTAAAGGCACCTGAATAATAAGGCTGACAATAATCGCTAACGGGATCGCAGCTAACGGTACATAGGCTAATTCACCCGAAATAGTCCAAATCACAAATATAAATAAGAATGCGAAAGGCAAGTCAATCAATGTCGTTAATGTTGTTGATGTAAAAAACTCTCTAAACGACTCAAACTCTTGCATGCTGTTTGCAAATGAACCAACAGAGTTTGAACGTGATGCCATTTTAATTCCCAGCACCTTTTCGAAAATGGTAGCGGACAATATGACATCTGCTTTTTTGCCTGCCATATCTATAAAATAGCCGCGCAACGTCCTTAGCAGCAAGTCAAAAACAAAAACAGTTGCAACACCAATCGCAAGCACCCATAAGGTTTCTATCGCATGGTTTGGTACGACACGATCATAAACATTCATTACAAATAAGGGCGACGCTAAAGCAAATGAATTTACCAAAATCGAGGCGATGAAGACTTCACCATAGATTGGCCAGAACCGTAATATAGTTCCCCAGAACCAGTGTTTAGTACGAGGAATCGTTGTTTTCTCAGTACGATTGTCAAAATGGTGGACAGCTTTGATGAAAATAGCATAGCCCGTATATTGCTCTTTTAATTTATCTAATGAAACTTCAGACTCACCCTCGCCTGATTCAGGAAAGATAACGGTCGCTGAGTCTTTTTTAAACTCTAAGACAATACACGCCATACTATTTTCTAATAATAATACTGCGGGTAAAACTAGGTTTGATATTTTCCTAAGGGGGCGCTTAACAGCCTTTGATGTGAGCCCCGCTCGCTCTGCTGCTCGTGAAAATAACTTAGGAGTAAGTTTATTATCAACTAATGGAAGTCCTGCTATTAAGGATTCAGCACTATGAGGTTTGTGCAAAAGCTTACTAAGAATTGTTAAGCAACTTAGTAATGGGTCATCAAGCGTCTGCTGGCTATTCTCGGCAGTCCACTGTACCTTGCTGCCTTCTAATTCCTTGCTGTCTTCTGATGATGTTATATCTTGGTCCATACTTACAGCTTTGTCCTAAATAGTCAGCAATTAATATCTATCTTACAAAATGCGATACGGTTCACAAAGTTCACAATTATAAATAATTATAATAGAGGCTAATCATACTACCATTAGCGTAGTTTGCTAAGTCTCAATGCAGACCGGTATTACTTTATATCACTCTCCACCTCTCCATTAGCACTAGAATAGATCTATATTTTATATCTATTTAGTAATATAGTTATCTAATAAAGTATTTATAACAGGTTATAACATGGCTTACGTTCACCGAAACGCTCTTGGCGAAATTGATTCAATATCTGAAACAGTGAATGAGCAAGATCAAGAATACGTAACAATTGATAATCCCGAGCTCATTGCCTATTTAAAGAATTCTAATAATAGCGATGATGTTAAAACAGCGCTTTCTGCCTCAGATGTTGCCTTAGTACGTGTACTTGAGGATCTCATTAATACACTTGTAGATCAAAAGGTTATATTATTTACAGACCTTCCGCTTGCAGCACGTGAAAAATTGTCCGAAAGAGAAAAAATACGAGGGCATTTAACAACCCTCGATAATTTAATGGGAGATGATGACGGTATTTTGTAAGTTATTTTCTATGCTTAGTATCTTTTACGTGTTTAGTGCCTTGGCCCGCCGTCCGCTTTCTTTCTTCTTTGAACGGATTATCACCTTGCTTAAATTCTATGACTATCGGCGTTCCATGCAGATTTAGAACATCTCGAAATGTATTCTCTAAATAGCGTTTATAACTATTAGGCGTTGAAGCCGTTTGGTTACCATGAATAATAATACGTGGTGGGTTTTTCCCACCTAAATGCGCATAACGGAACTTAATTCTGCGACCACCAACTAACGGCGGTTGATGATCGGATACCGCATCTTCTAATACTCGCGTTAATCTCGGCGTTGGAATTTGTGACATTGCCGATTGATATGCTTGCTTAACAGATTTAAATAACAAGCCAACCCCACTACCATGCAATGCGGAAATAAAGTGTGTATTTGCAAAGTTTAGAAATGGTAATCGACGTTCAACATTTGACGTTACCCATTCACGCTCTTCCTTATCAAGGCCATCCCACTTATTAACAGCAATCACAACTGCTCGGCCACTTTGAATTATCAAGCCTGCAAGATGAAGATCTTGCTCCACAATCCCTTCGTGCGCATCTAAAATAAGCATAACAACATTGGCATCTTCCAGTGCTTGTAATGTTTTTACAATACTGAACTTTTCCAGCATTTCTGATACTTTTGAACGACGACGAACACCCGCAGTATCGATCAATATATAGTCAGTACCATCTTTTTCAAATGGGATATGAATACTATCTCGCGTCGTTCCCGGTTCATCAAAAGCCACAACACGCTCTTCACCCATAATACGATTGATTAGGGTTGACTTACCCACATTCGGACGCCCTAATACTGCTAGGCGAATAGTATTATCACGCTTCTCTTTGTCATCTTCATCTTCGTATTCATCTTCAATTTTACGAGGTATAACAGCTGGCACATCATCTATAAGGGCCGACAATAAATTTTGAATACCTCGACCTTGAGAAGCAGAAATAACTTGCGGCTCACCTAGTCCAAGTGAATAAAATTCAGCCGCAATCATTTCTTTTTGCTCACCTTCTGACTTATTGACCACCAGAATAGTTGGCTTGCCAATTGTCCGTAATTTCTTAGCAACAGCTTGATCATCAGCGACTAATCCAGCACGTCCATCAACTAAGAAGAAAACAAGATCCGCTTCTTCTATAGCAAGTTCGGCCTGCTTCTTCATCAAATCAGACATATCATCCGATTGCGCAGTCAAACCGCCAGTGTCAATAACAATGAAATCAAAACCATCATTAGTGACTGTGCCATAGATTCTGTCTCGTGTAAGACCAGAAAAGTCAGCGACAAGCGCATCTCGGCTACGTGTTAAACGATTAAATAATGTGGATTTTCCCACATTTGGGCGGCCTACTAAGGCGATAACAGGTTTCATATTACTGGATCCGGAATGCGGTTAATGTGCCATCAGAAGCAGTTAGAAATACTAAATCATCTTTGACTACGGGTTTACTGCGAATAGCATTATTTGCAATTCGTTTACGTGCAACAAAATGTCCATCGTCACGAGATATCCAATGAACATAGCCTTCAAAATCACCCACGATTACGTGATTACCAACAATAACAGGAGCGGTGACGTTGCGGCGTAATAAACGAGTTTGTCGCCAAAGCGCATCACCAGAACCATCTTGTAGCGCCCATACATAACCGCTATCGTCACTCACATAAACAGAATCACCACTTTCAACATCTAAGCCAGAGCGAGAAGACATGTCACGTGTCCAAAGTATTCTGCCACTCTCTAAAGATAATGCTGCGAGACGGCCATGATATGCAACCACATACACTATTCCATCTTTAATTACAGGTGCTGAATCAATATCAACAAGGCGATCTAATTCAGTTCTTCCTCGTGGTACAGCAACACTTTTTTCCCAGATGACATTACCATCAAGAATAGATAATGCGACTAACTTTCCATTTGCGTAACCTGAAATCACTTTATCATCTGCAATAACGGGCTCACTAGCACCTCGTAAGCTGAGTAAAGGTACTGTGCGCTGATAACTCCACAATACCTGACCATCTGCGACCGATAATCCAGTGATACGGCCATCGGCGGTTCGAGCAACAACGACATCCATTGCCGCCTTCGGTGGAGCTAGTACTTCACTACTCAGTTTCTTTTTCCACTTAAAGGTACCCTGCATCTCATCAAGGGCAATAATCTCACCTTCTTGTGTTCCAATCAGTACAAGGCCACCACCACCACCCGCACCTGAAATCACAGGAACATCAAGAGCAGTACGCCACAATTGTTTTCCCGTCTGTACATTATAACTACTTACTTCACCTTCATAATCAGTGGCAATAACCATGTCACCTTGGATCCAAGCCGCTAAATCATTATAGTCATTGCCTGCTCCCGCCCCTGTATTTGTCGACCAAGCAATCTGCGGTTCAAACTCTGCAACAAACTCTGTTAATTCAGCTGGAGGAGCCTCATATGCATCTTCTTCTAACCACTTACTTACAGAACCACACCCTGACAGTGCCAAAAGAAATAGAAAGCCAATAACAAAGCGGGCAATGTTACTCATCATAATTACTCAGCCACATCATTTAGCTTAAATTGCAAGATACCCTTCCGTGGTTCGCCTTGAGCCAAACCCAGCATTGCACTTTGATATGCTGTTCTCGCATTACTAGATTTACCTTGTGCAACGAAGATGTCACCCTGTAATTCTGATAATAATGATGCAAATGCTGTTGACTCTGATTTTCCAATCAATTCTAATGACGCAGCAAAATTTTCTTCAGCCATTAAAAGTTGAGCCAAGCGTAGTCGAGCTAATTCTTTGTGAGCGGATAAGTTTGAATTAGTCATAACCCATTCTAAGTAGGATTGCGCAGACACAACATCCTTATTTCCCACGGATTGAGCAGCCATTTCAAAAGCAGCAAAAACAGCATAAGGTGTACTAGAAAACTCACTAAATAATTGCTGAGTTTTATCTTCTGCCAGTGATATATTATCTTCACCAATTGCAAGAGCGACTTGCTGGTATGTAATTGATGCATTTGAGGCTAAAGAATGCTGATAATTAATCCAATAACGGCCTGAAAAAATCACTGCCGCACCTAAAACACAGCCTAAAATAACTGAGCGGCCATTATCTCGCCACCATTGCTTTATCTCTTCGCCTTTCTCTTCATCTGATGCATAAATATCCATCTTACTATCGTTCCTCGGTTATAGCTGCAATTGAGCTTAATATGTACATTAATTTAGGAAACCGTTAATTATACGTTAATCTGTTACTAATAGGGATAACACACCACCACGCCACGACAAGCCCCACTTTAGTGCGCCACATGCTACCGCGCACCATTACGGCTCGAACGTAAGCTTTGTTTTATCCACTTTAATTCCTACCCCTTTGTTTACAATAGACTTGTCTCTTTTGGTGCGACTATTGCACTATTTTATTACATTTTAACTAACAACTATAAAGGAGAGCGCAGTGCAGAATTCAACTGATGTTCTATTCATACTACTTGGTGCCATTATGGTGCTTGCTATGCATGCTGGTTTTGCATTTCTAGAAGTAGGTACCGTACGCAAGAAAAACCAAGTGAATGCTTTAGTAAAAATAATTATGGATTTTGCTATTTCAACAATTGCCTATTTCTTTATTGGCTATAGCATTGCTTATGGCATTGATTTTATGCAAGCGGGACCTTCTTTAATAGAAAATAACGGATATGCACTGGTGAAGTTCTTTTTCTTACTTACCTTTGCTGCAGCTATCCCAGCTATCGTCTCGGGTGGCATTGCGGAACGTTCTAAATTTAACCCCCAATTAATCGCCACCTTCTTTTTAGCTGGTTTTATATACCCACTATTTGAAGGTATCAGTTGGAATGGCTTATTTGGTTTTCAAGCTTGGTTAGAAACAAGTTTTGGTGCAGGCTTCCATGACTTTGCTGGTTCAATTGTTGTTCACGCTGTCGGTGGCTGGATTGCCCTTGCTGCAGTCTTGCATTTAGGACCACGTCACGGTCGCTATGGGAAGCAGGGGGAAGTGTATGCCCATCCACCTTCAAATATTCCATTCCTAGCTTTAGGAGCTTGGATCTTAACTGTAGGCTGGTTTGGCTTTAATGTTATGTCGGCACAAGAAATTGATGGCATCAGCGGCCTTGTTGCTGTGAACTCATTAATGGCGATGGTCGGCGGGACAATTGTTGCATGCCTAGTGAGTCGAAATGATCCTGGTTTCGTACATAATGGTCCATTAGCAGGTTTAGTTGCAGTTTGTGCTGGCTCAGATGTAATGCACCCACTTGGTGCATTAGTTACTGGTGGTATTGCTGGAGGCTTATTTGTTTACATGTTTACCCTGACTCAAAACAAATGGAAGATTGATGATGTATTAGGTGTATGGCCGTTACATGGGCTGTGTGGTGTATGGGGGGGGATAGCAGCAGGAATATTCGGCCAACTTGCCCTTGGTGGCCTAGGTGGTGTTAGTCTTACATCGCAGTTGATAGGTACTTTATTAGGTGTTTCTATTGCGTTTGTTGGTGGCTATATCGTTTATGGCGTATTGAAAAAAGTAATGGGCCTACGTTTAACTCAAGAAGAAGAGTATAACGGTGCAGATTTAACCATTCACAGAATCAGCTCAACGCCCGCTAACGACTAAAACAAAGAGGGCAGCTTCTAATAATAGAATCTGCCCTCTCAATATTTCGAATAAAATAGTGTTTCTAGCGGATAATCCCGCCTTCCTGCTTCTTCAAATACTCAATAAGAAGATCTAATTCTGAGTCATCCTGAGCCATTTCAGCAAGTTTCAATTCCGCTTCTTCTATTCGTAAGCCTGAACGATAAATAGTCTTATAAGCTTGTCGAACATTTTTAAGCTGTGCATCAGAGAATTGTCGTCGACGTAGGCCTTCAACATTAACCCCTACCGGTTTTGCCATATGACCTGATACGAGGACATAAGGCGGTACATTGCGAGAAATCACACTTCCCATCGCACTAAATGAATACGACCCCATCATATTAAACTGACTGATTAGGGTAAAGCCACCTAAAATCACATAGTCATCAATTATAACGTGACCAGCTAATGAAGCATTATTCGCAAGTATATTCTCATTGCCAACGATACAATCATGGGCAATATGAACATATGCCATAATCCAGTTATCATTACCAATTTTTGTAATCCCACCACCTTGAACTGTGCCACGGTTAATCGTGACATTTTCACGAATGAGGTTGTTATCACCGATTTCTAATAGCGTTGCTTCACCCGCATATTTTTTATCTTGTGGCTCTTCACCAATCGATGAAAATTGAAGTATTTTATTGTTTGAACCAATTTTTGTTGGTCCATTAATTACTACATGTGGACCGATCTCACAAGCACTTCCAATTTCAACATCAGCGCCAACAATTGTATAAGGCCCAATACTGACATCGTCAGCAATAATAGCGGAGGGATCAATAATTGCTGTGCTGTGGATCATTCTGGCATTTCTTGATCAACACACATAATATCAGCACTCACAAC
>WTAY01000020.1 GCA_013139345.1 Methylophaga sp.
CATTAAATAATGCATCATTGACATTGCCTATGGATGCGAAGAAATCGTCATCTACGGTAGACAGTAAAAAAGAAAGTAAATTTCAAGGTGTTGTTGTTAGAAATAATACTGAATTAAAAACACAACAAGCCGTAGAAGACGTTAAGTCATCTGTCATTATTGATGAAAGTAATGAGGAGTTGAAAGGGCTAAGTACGGATAAAAAACAACAAGGTCCAACACTACGATCAGATATATTGAATCCCTTAACGAAAAAGACAGGTGATGTTGGGAATAAAGTTCATCTTGATGGCGATGCGGTTAAAACAGAGAAAACAATTACAGCTCAATTATTAGAGAAACCATTAAACGATGTGCGAAAAATGGCTGAGTTGATGAATCAACAGAAACCAGAGTCACCATCACCAACGCCAGTATCTGAGCGAGCTTTTTCTGGTTTGAATACGGCACTATCATCAGGAATGGGGTCTGCATTATCAAGTGCTACTGTGCAGGGAACGGCCATTAGTCAGCCTGTTTTAGCGCTTCAGCCATCAATGCAATCTGAGGCATGGGGCCGAGTATTAAGTAGTCGTGTGGTTTGGATGGCGCGAGAAGGTGTACAGCAGGTGGAGTTAAGGCTTAATCCTGCCAACCTCGGACCTGTTGACGTTAAATTACACATGAATAATGATCAGGCTAATGTTACATTTGTAGCCCAAAATGCGGCAACGCGAGATGCATTGGAACAAGCATTGCCTAGATTACGTGAAAGTTTTCAAGAAAACGGGATGAATTTAGCGAATGCTGATGTGTCCGAACAAGCCTCTGAGCAAGAGGGAGAAGAAAGCACGGACAGCTCTTCACAAGCAGCAAACGGTAATATTAATAATGAGGGTTTAGAAACAGAGAACCCGCATGAACTAATTGAATCAGATGAACTTGAGTTAGGCCGATTAAGTATTTTTGCCTAAAGAAATAACGTGTAAATAAATAGAGAAGAGTGGAGAGTAAAATGTTAAAACTAGAAAACTATTCGTTGAAAAGAAGAATGCAAATGGTCGCGATGTTGGGTATCGCCTTTTTGGTTCTGTTGGCAGGCCTGTTTTGGTATATGGGTGCGTCAGGAATGTCATTGAATGAAGAATTGAAAATTTTGGCAATTGTAACTGTTGTTGTGAGTATTGTTTTATATGCGGTGGCAACGTACATCGGTAATTTTGGAATGATACGCGCTAATACCTTGGTGGCAGGTATTCAGAATATTAAGAAAGGCGATTTAACACAAAAAGTGGCAATTGCTGGTAAAAGTGATTTTTCTTGGATGGCTTTTGAGTTAGACAGTGCACGCAAGAATGTTTCAAATTTGGTCCATACTTTAATTGGTGGCGTGTCACAGTTAGAAAAAGAAAGTAACCAAATGTCAGCAATTAGTAAGCAAACGGTTGACGGTGTGTTAAAGCAACAATCAGAAATAAGTCAGGTTGCTACTGCTATGAATGAAATGGCTGTATCGGTGCAAGAAGTTGCGAGAACAGCGGCTAATACTGCAGAGGCTGCACGTAATGCTGATAATGAAGCACAAGCTGGTAAGCAAGTTGTAACAGAAGCGATGAGTGCTATTAATACCTTAGCGGGTGAAGTAGAGAAAGCCGCTGAAACACTGAGCAACTTAGAATCTGATATCGGTAATATCGGGGCGATTGTTGATGTTATTCGAGGCATTACAGAACAAACAAACTTATTAGCATTGAATGCGGCGATTGAAGCTGCTCGTGCCGGTGAGCATGGTCGTGGCTTTGCTGTGGTAGCGGATGAAGTGCGCACCCTCGCGGCAAGAACACAGTCATCAACACATGAAATTGAAGAAATGGTTGGACGCTTACAAAGTGGCGCTAATGCAGCCGTTGCCGTGATGAATGAAGGGCGTGAAAGTGCCAAAATGAGTGTGGAAAAGGCGGAAAGTGCAGGTGTAGCACTGGATACCATCACAGCCATGATTACGACAATGGATGAAATGAGTGCGGCAATTTCAAGTGCTGCAAATGAACAGTCGTCCGTAGCAGAAGATATTAACCGTGGCATCGTTAATATTAGTCAAATTTCTGAACATACTGCTGAAGGTGCTAAAGAGTCAGCGATTGCTGTAGAAGCAATGTCTGACTTATCTGTGCAATTACAAGCAGCAGCAGGTAAGTTCAAAGTTTAGAAAAACAGTTAGAAAGACGCTCTCTCATAAAAAAGCCGCAATCAGTTTGATTGTGGCTTTTTTATATCTGAAAATTGAATGATCACAGGTATAACGTATTTTTCTATAAAAGGCTCTGCTCTATTGATACTAATGCCGCCATTGGATCTTCAGCGGCAGTAATAGGTCGTCCAATCACTAAATAACTGCTCCCTGCGGCAATTGCATCGGCAGGTGTCATTGTGCGGTGTTGATCGCCTTGCTCACTATTAGCAGGACGAATTCCAGGTGTTATCAGTTGAAAATCATTGCCACGTTGTGAGCGAAGTTGTGTTGCTTCTTGTGCCGAGCACACAACACCATCTAAACCACTATCATCTGCAAGTTTGGCTAAACGTAATACTGTGTCGGTAAGTGAGCCTTGCAAACCAATTTGTTCAAATGTACTTTGATCCATACTGGTTAATAGGGTGACACCGATTAATAAAGGGCGGTCAGACTGCTTACCAATTGCTTCACGTGCAGCTATCATCATTGCACCGCCACCAAGTGTATGCACATTCATCATCCAAACGCCTAAGTCAGCAGCAGCAGAACAGGCCTTGGCTACGGTGTGTGGGATATCGTGGTATTTAAGATCTAAGAAAATATCAAAGCCTTGATAAACCAGCGCTTCAACAACCGCAGGACCTGAACGTGTAAAAAGTTCTTTACCTATTTTTAGGCGGCAACGCAGTGGATCAAGTTGCTTAGCAAGTGCTAGAGCAGCATCTGATGTTGGATAATCTAAGGCAACAATGATTTTTGAATCAGACATACATAATTTCCATAAAAACAATAAGACGATCCTACCTTATCTATACTTAAATTACTTGAAGATGCAGGTTTCAGATCAACGCATAACACCTGAGTAATGATTGGTATTTATATGCTGATTTTAGCTTTATTAAGATTGTCACCCTCATCCCAACCTTCTCCCTCAAGGGAGAAGGGGCTAAAGCTCCCTCTCCTGTTGGAGAGGACTGGGGTGAGGAGATAAAATTAAAGATTAATAGGAAAAATTCTGCATCTTGAATGATTCCGGTATATATCTATTTCGGTGGGTTAGTATATGAAATGGTATTCTGTAGCGGAATTTTTTTAGGAACATATGATGGATTTTGATCTTTTAGCACAAGATGGTTTAGCCCGACGTGGTCGTTTAACATTTGATCGTGGCACTATTGAAACACCTGCTTTTATGCCCGTTGGTACCTATGGTTCTGTGAAATCAATGACGCCAGAAGAGGTGAAAGATACGGGAGCAGAGATTGTTTTAGGCAATACATTCCACTTGATGTTGCGCCCTGGAACAGACGTTATTAATGCGCATGGTGACTTGCATGATTTTATGCACTGGCACGGCCCTATTTTGACTGACTCAGGTGGTTTTCAAGTATTCAGTTTAGGTGACTTACGTAAAATAACAGAACAAGGTGTGGAGTTCCGCTCTCCGATCAATGGCGATAAGGTGTTCTTAGGACCTGAAGAATCAATGCACGTTCAGCGAGAACTAGGCAGTGATATTGTCATGATATTTGATGAATGTACGCCTTATCCAGCTGATGAGCGCACGGCTGAAAAGTCGATGCAATTATCACTACGCTGGGCACAACGTAGTAAAGATGCTCATGGCGATAACCCCTCTGCTTTATTTGGCATTGTACAAGGCGGAATGCATGAGCATTTGCGTGATATTTCATTACAAGGTTTAACTGAAATTGGTTTTGATGGCTATGCAATCGGTGGCCTATCAGTAGGGGAACCGAAAGAAGATATGATTCGGATTTTGGAGCATCTTGGCCCACGATTGCCGCAAGATAAACCTCATTATTTAATGGGGGTAGGGCGACCAGAAGATTTAGTTGAATCCGTCGCACGTGGCATTGATATGTTTGACTGCGTTATGCCGACAAGAAACGCGCGCAATGGTCACTTATTTGTCCACCATGGTGTGATAAAAATTCGTAACAGTAAATATAAGATGGATACCGGTCCTCTTGATCCCTTGTGTGATTGTTATACCTGTAAAAACTATAGTCGCTCGTATTTGAATCATTTAGATCGCACGGGTGAAATGCTGGGCCCGCGCTTAAATACGATTCACAATCTTCATTATTATCAGACATTAATGAAGGGCTTGCGGGATGCTATTGAAGCGGGAACATTAGAACAATTTACCCGAGAGTTTTATGAGTTGAGAGCGAGTAAAGACTAACTCACTATCAGCTAGACTGTGCCTGTGGCATAATCGCTTTCTTTTTTATCTTTTCTATTTAGAGACTCTAACCATGATGGATTTTTTTATTTCGCCAGCACATGCCGCAGGTGAAGCTGCATCACCAGAAATAATGGACTTTGCCTTTCCTATTGTTTTATTAGTATTGTTTTACTTCATGCTGATTCGTCCGCAATCTAAACGTGCAAAAGAACATCGTACAATGCAAGGCGCTTTGGCTAAAGGTGATGAAGTTGTAACAGACGGTGGCTTGATGGGTAAGATTGTCAGTATTGGTGACAATGCGATTACCGTGCAATTAGCAGACAATTTAGACGTAAAAGTACGCCGTGAATCTATTAGCTCTATATTGCCAAAAGGCACATTGAAAAAGCTATAAAACAGTATTTAGGATATTCAACATGAATCATTATCCCCTGTGGAAAAATGTACTGATTAT
>WTAY01000224.1 GCA_013139345.1 Methylophaga sp.
AAAAACCCGATAATGACATTTCACTATCGGGTTATTTTTCTATTTAACTAAAGTCTGTTATTCAGCATAGAATACTAGTCATCAAGTGCTAAACCCCAAGGGAATTTGCCCACTTCAATTTCCATTGTTGATTTGCTCGTAGCAGTATCAACAACAGATACGGTATGACTCACGCCATTCGCTGTATAAAGTGTTGAACCATCACGACTCAATACGGCACCCCAAACACGTTTACCCACATCTGCTGTTGAGATGATGTCTAATGTTTGAGCATCCAACACGGCTACTTTTCCGGCACGGCCTGTTGTCATATACACTACTTTGTCATCAGGGCTTAATACAAGTGCCATCGGCTTTGATTTTGCTAAATCAATTTTCACTTTTTTGACTAATTTATATGTTTTAGTATCAATAATAGCAACTTCATTACCAATTTCACTACTCACATAAGCAAGGCTACCATCACTATTGAAAGCCAAGCCACGTGGACGTGCAGCAACTAAAATATTCGCGACAATTTTATGTTCTTCTGTCTCAATGATATGCACCATATTCATTGACTCACTGGTCACCAATACAATCTCACCATTTGGAGAAACAGCCACACCTTCAGGTTCTAAGCCAACGCTTATCTCATGAAGAATTTCGCCTGTTGCAGGGTTAACAACCGTTGCCTTTGCATCATCTTCATTCGATAAATACAAATTACCATTAGGGTGAACATCGAATGTTTCTGGGTCTTCGCCCGCTTCCAACTTACCAATCGTCTTTAAGCTCGCAACATCAACCATTGCAATCGCATTTTCTTCACTTAAAGCAACATATAATGTTTTTTGATCAGGTGATAAACCGATACCACGAGGGCGGTCCCCAATCTCTAATGTTGTTTCTAATTTTCCTGTACGTGAATCAATCACGCTAACCGTATTGCTTTTTTCATTGGTAACAAATAAGCGATACGTTGGATCAGCCCATGCCGTTGCACTCACCAACACCAATGATGAAAGTAGTAATTGTTTTAATTTCATTTTTTATAATTCCTTATTTACACGTTCTCAAACCTAAACTATCCAAACCACCTTTCACACCTCTTAATGGTGCTTCGGCAACAATTTTGTTATTTTCGACCATCAAAACTAATTGACGAAGTTGACCTGTATCTCGAAATGTAGAGCCTGCTCCTTTTTGGCCATCAAAGGCAATGTCATTTTTCAAATACTTCAACATTACACCCGCATCCATACTTTGTGTTCTAGCAACCGTATCTGCCAATAATTTTACAGCAGCCCATCCTGCCCATGAGTCATCATCCATAATTACACCATGCGCCTTAGTAAACCTGCTATTCAACTGACTTGCAGCAAACTTTCTAAAGTCTTTATGCCAACCTTGTGCATGTGCTTTTGACTCAGGATTCTTTTTCAACATTTGAGCCACTGCATCTTGCTTCATTTTATTACTTGCCGTGATGCTTAATAAATTATCCACACATGCAGCTCGTAAAGCATCATCATCAGAGGTTAAGTTAAATACTGGCACACCAGAAAACTGTTTTGACTGTGCAATAGATAAAACCCGCTGAGAATCAGTCGCTAATAATAAAGCAGTCACAGAGCCTAATTTAGCTAACTCATCTACAGTAACAGGTTCCACGCTATATGCCTGACCTAGGAACTGACCTTGTAGGTTTGCTTCAGATAAACCCTGTTGCACTCCTAACCAGACACTTCCCTCGCTTGGACCGACATAATGTAATTTAACGTCAAGCACATCAGCGAATGATACCTGACTCACGAGTGTTACAAGGGCAAAAAGCCATATTTTCATCAATCTCATTTCCTTCTCCGTTCTTAAACTATCGAACACAATACAATGTTTTTCCCAATCCATAATCAGGAAATTCCTTGATAATTAATCCCAAGTCTCTTACACCATCAAGAACAGCATTAAAAAGTTATATCTTTAATACTAACGCCTTAATTGATAAGAGCTGGGGCATTCTATTCACTGTTATAAAACCTTTTTTATAACCCTCGAGGCTATGATTTTATACCTAGAATAAAATGTGGATTTATCTTTCTTAATCTTATTTATTTAACACGTTAAGATATAGAACCATCATTTAGAGCAAAGTTCACACCAACACGCTATTATTTTGTATAACAACAACTTAATAAGTTCTTTCCTTCGTAAGTTGTATGCGCACAACCATAACTGGTTCTATTCAGCCACTTGGTAAATAAAAATAATTACTCTTTTTTTCTCAAGAATTATGAATCTTTACCGATATAAAACATATCAAGATTTAACTGTAAGAAGTTATGAATAATAAAGCCAAAGAATTAGACGCCAGAAACATCATGCAAGGCTTAGAAGAATTTGCCAACTTCATGAGCTTCAATGCTAATAGTAATGGCCTTCGTATACTCAGCGTAGAGACTGTAGAGCAAGCTGTCGAACATCAACCTGCAACATCAACGGCTGATATTTTGGACATGAAGCAGCATTCTCAGCGGAAAAGTAATACTCAACAACAAGCACTTAATAAGTCACTCTCATTTAAAGATCAGAAAATCCATTAAAGTACGGGACAAACCTTAGATATAAAAAAGCCCGAACTATTCGGGCTTTTTTATATATTTTATAGTCGCTATTTATACTTGACTACCATCCTCACCAATCTCTTCGCCATCTTCCCTTACTGGCGGCATTAAATCTGCTTTACTCACCCCCATAGTGAGAACAACATTACTCGCAATATAAATAGATGAATATGTTCCCACTACGATACCTAATATTAAAGCAATAGAGAAAGCATGAATCACTTCACCACCGAAAACAAATAATGAGATAACAACTAACAAGGTTGTCATAGAGGTCATTAATGTTCGGCTCAAGGTATCATTCAACGCAATATTGACGATCTCTTCTGAACTACCTTTTCTCATTTTCAAGAAGGTTTCTCGAACACGATCAAATACTACAATTGTGTCATTGAGTGAATAACCTATTATTGCCAAGATAGCTGCTAATACTGTTAGGTCAAACTCTAACTGAAAGACAGAAAATACGCCTAATGTAAGCAACACATCATGCACTAACGCTGCAACAGAACCAATAGCAAAGCGGTATTCAAAACGAAGTGATACATAAATCAAAATACCGATTAGTGCATACAACATGGCTAGGCCACCTTGTTCAGTTAGCTCTTCACCTACTTGAGGACCAACAAACTCAACACGACGAACATCAATCTCTGTTGAACTCACACTTTTTAATGCTGTAACAACATCATTGCTTAAATCAGCCATATTCTCTGATTCAATCACTGGCAAGCGAATAAGTACTTCATGGACTGAACCAAAGTTTTGCACAATGGCATCATCGTAGCCATTTGTTTCTAATGTACTTCGAATTTCATTTAAATTAGCCGTGTCTTTATACGCTAATTCAATCATCGTACCGCCAGTAAAGTCGATACCAAAGTTCAGACCTTGCGTCACAATTGAGCCAATAGAGATCAGTAAAAGTAGCGCAGAGAAAGCCGCTGCTATCTTACGTTTCGCCATAAAGTTAAAGTGCGTTTTTTCTTTTAAAAATTGCATATTCTTGACCTTAAATCGACAATTTTGGCTTGTTCTTATTGCCATAAATTAAGTTAATGACTGCACGTGTACCCATAATGGCAGTAAACATAGATGTGGCAATACCAAAGATCAATGTTACGGCAAAGCCTTTTATAGCCCCTGTTCCGAAACCAAACAATACAATAGCAGCAATCAATGTAGTTACATTAGCATCGGCAATAGTTGAGAATGCTTTTGCATAACCTGCATGAATACTAGCTTGTGGACTATTCCCTATCCGTAACTCTTCTCGAATACGCTCAAATATCAATACATTGGCATCAACTGCCATACCCACCGTTAATACGATACCAGCAATACCAGGCAGTGTTAGCGTCGCTTGGAGCATTGATAATAGGGCCACAATCAACACTAAGTTGAAAGCCAAAGCTAAGTTTGCCACCGCCCCAAAAACACGGTACCAAATCACCATAAAGACTAAGACAAATACAAAGCCGATCATGACAGAGTTAAACCCTTTATCAATATTGTCTTGACCAAGACTTGGCCCAACGGTACGTTCTTCAACAATATCAATCGGAGCCGCTAATGCACCAGCACGTAATAATAATGCTAAGTCACGTGCTTCTGTCGTTGAATCTAAGCCGGTAATTTGAAACTTTTTGCTTAACTGATCACGGATTGTCGCCACATTAATCACTTCTGGCATTTGGCGACGTACTTTGACCATCTTGCCATCAATTTCACGTATTTCAGCTTTAGATTCAATAAAGACCACCGCCATTGGGTTACCAATATTGTCACGTGTCACATTACTAAATGCACGAGCACCTTTACCATCTAAGGTGATAGATACAGATGGAGAACCATTTTGGTCTAATGTCGATGCCGCATTAATAATGTGTTCACCTGTTAACATCACTCGCTTACTCAGCAAGATGGCTTGGCCTGAACGACGTTGATATAGTTTTGAGTTAGCTGGAACACGGCCATTAATCGCATCTTGAACATCATGTTTGTTATCAACTAAACGAAATTCTAAGGTTGCTGTTGCGCCTAAGATTTTTTTTGCTTGGGCAGTATCTTGTACACCCGGTAATTGAACAACAATACGGTTATCGCCTTGCTGTTGAACTGTTGGTTCTGCCACACCTAACTCATTAATACGATTACGTAAGGTAATAATATTTTGTTGTAGTGCGGTTGAACGCGTTTCACGCAAAGCCACTTCCGTTAATGATGCGATAAGTGATGGTGTTACACTTTCTTCTAACACAACGATATCAAGTTGATTGTATTCTCTTGTCATCCTAGCCAGAGCTTGATCTCGATGCTCAATACTGCGGAAGCCAACAATAACTTTCTCAGCTTCAACCTGAATCTTTTTATAACGAATCTTTTCATCACGTAATAAAGTACGGAATTCACTCGAATAACTATTTAACGCTTGTCTCACCGCCGCATCCATATCCACTTCCATTAGGAAATGAACACCACCACGTAAGTCTAAACCTAGATTCATCGGCTCAGCACCAAAAGCTGCCAACCAATCAGGTGTTGTTGCGGCAAAATTCAGCGCAACAATATACTCATCTTTGATAGTTTTATTGATGATATCTTTGGCTTTTAGCTGTGTATCAGCATCTGAAAAACGTACTAATAATCGGTCGTCATCAATTTCGGCGCGTTTATACTCAATTGACTCTGCTTTAAGTGCAGTTTCAATCGTGCTCATTAAGGCAAGATCGACTTTTCCTTGTCGGCTAGCGGAAACTTGAACGGCATAATCATCGTCAAAAAGATTGGGCGTGGCATAAAGCACACCAATCAAAATAATGGCGATAATCAGTACATTTTTCCACAGGGGATAATGATTCATGTTGAATATCCTAAATACTGTTTTATAGCTTTTTCAATGTGCCTTTTGGCAATATAGAGCTAATAGATTCACGGCGTACTTTTACGTCT
>WTAY01000040.1 GCA_013139345.1 Methylophaga sp.
GTATTAACATTTTGAATTGTGAAAGAGTTAATATTTTCAAAGAGGACTAATCCACCTGAAGGGCCATTGAGGACTACTTGAGTACCAGAAAATGTAACACCACTAGAATCTGATGCTGCAAGACCAAAGTTAATAGAGTCAGTTAAATTATCATTGCTTAATGCTACTAAAAGGCTACTTATTTCCTGATCAAATGTGATTGTATAATCGCGACTAGCATGAAGGTTGTCAGTTGATACAGGGAGAGCCGAAAAATCAAAGCTTCCATCTGTTTTTGTACGATTCATCCAATAGTTAGTAGGAGAGATTGTACAGCCAATACCATTACTTGTTCCTGTTGCAATAGAAGTTGGGTTGGTTCCTGTAACACTTGTCACATCAAAATCAAATTGGCTTAGGTCAAAATCACTAATTGAAGCTGCAGATGCAGCAGAAGTGATAATCATAGAACCTGAGAATAAAGCTGTTAATAGCAGTGATGTAAAAATATTTTTTGGGGCTGTCCTAGATAAGCAAAATAATCTAGGATGGCAGAATGAGAAAAAGTAGATTAAGTTGGTATAAACAAAGTCGCTTAATTGAACTGTTTGTTGCATGCTCCACTGCTCGAACAGCAGCGAGTTTAGTTGATGTAAACAAATCAACTGCCAGTTATTATTTTCAGCGGCTACGACAGATAATATATGACCATAGTGAGCACCTTGAGTTACTAGATGGTGAAGTCGAAGCTGATGAGAGTTATTTTGGTGGAAGACGTAAAGGAAAACGAGGTCGAGGTGCTGGAGGAAAAGTACCTGTATTTGGCCTGTTAAAGCGTAATGGCAAGGTTTTTACCGTGATCATACCTGATGCTAAAGCAGATACATTAATGCCAATTATTAGGAAAAAAGTGAAACCTGACAGTATTGTTTATACAGACACTTGGAGAAGCTACAACGCATTGGATGTATCGGAGTTTAAACACTATCGAATTAATCATAGTAAACTCTTTGCAAACAAGCATAATCACATTAATGGTATTGAGAATTTTTGGAACCAAGCCAAGCGTCATATGCGTAAATTTAATGGTGTTCCAAAAGACCATTTCCATCTCTTTTTAAAAGAATGTGAATGGCGATTCAACAGCAGTGACCCAAAGCTTCAATTAAAACAATTGAATCAGTGGGTTAAAGATGAACTTAGGTAGTTAACTAGGACAGCCCCTATTTTTTTTCATAACATGTTCCTTTATTTTAAAATGAAATCCAACCATCTTTAATTTCAAAGTTAGATCCCTGTAGTTTCCTTACTTACGTTTGCGCTCTAAGGAATACTTTAGATTATTATACACTCACTATCTTTAATGGGTGTTAAAATGTGACGCACTTCACATAATACTCCCCCTATATTTAAAAAGCAAAGGTGAAGTGTCGATGCTTGTTTACTTTTATATCTATCTTAAATAAAGAATGGATTAAATTTAGTTTAAATAATAGTTGATTATACTCTCGATCTTCTTTATGTTTTCTTCTTGAAATATTCTCAATCAATGGCGAGATGAAAATGTTATCAAAGCAACAAAAATCACTTAACGATATTAACTATAAATGAACACTACGGATCAATGCAGGCCTAGAGTTATTATCTTGGTTGATATGAACTATTTTTTACAGCTCTTATCGAGAGGCTATATTTATCAAATATGGATATGTGTATTATTAATGGCCTTAATGTAATAACAACGGGCGTAACAATGAATATAAGTTTTGCTGAGAAAGAAGAATCAAAGTATTACGTATGGTGTTAATTAGGAGTTATATATTCTTATGAGATGGACACATTTTATTTTTCTACAGTGCCTACTTATTGTGGTAGTGGGGGTCGTTGTTTACATCCATAAAGACAATGTCAATTTATATAAAACACCACCAGAGTCATTGGCAAAGTGGTACAAGCCGGAGAATAAACGACAGGAATGGCTGCATAATATGTTTAAACTCCGACGTGAAATGCAGGCAATCAAACTTTATTCCACCAGTAATGAGGATGAGCTTTTAGATAAATGGACTGCGCAGTTCAGCAAACATTATCTTGGAATAAGTGAGATGGTTCCCGAATGGGATAAAAAACTAGATGTGGATTCCTTAACCCAGTTACAAGTTAGCGTTAAAAGCAGGGACCAACAGAGTGTGTCAGGGGCACTTGATGATTTAAATGCAAGTTGTGACTCATGCCACCAAGATTATCGGGCCACTGTTGCAACAATGTACCGTGCGCCAGATTTTTCGTCAGTCAAGCTTAATCAGTCAGTTGCATATAAAAAGCATATGAAAGCACTAATCAGACAGCTAAATCAAATAAAAATTGCCTCTGGAGATGGCAAACAGGATGTTGCATTATCTTCCTTGGCTGAACTTGAAAATGGCATTAAATTACAGGGTGAAACCTGTGTGCAGTGCCATAAAAAAGATACCAAGACATATCCCGATGTGACAATGATAAAAACAATAGCGCACTTGGAGCAAAGCCTGACTACGGGGACACCAAAGGAGCAAGGCAAAGCACTAGGCACATTGGCTGTGCAGGCTTGTGCTCGTTGCCATGGTACACATCGTATCGCTTATGATAACAGGCAGACTTTTGTTGATGGGACGAATTGGCGAGAACTGATAAAGCATTAGTCTGGAGACGTTGAATGCCTGCTTTTGCTACCGTTAGTTCAAAGGGTTATATTCAAGCCAAAGAAGACATTAGATTAATCAGTTAAAAGTTGAAAGTATGGATTTAATGAAAAAAAGATGACTATATACTCTCAGCTATTTAAAATGCAGGCTATAAATAATAAACACACCGAGAGGAAAATACTGTGGAAAAAGAAACTAACTCATCACGTAGAGACTTATTAAAAGGTTTGGGCATGGCTTCAGCAGCACTAGGTGCTGGGTTATCATTGAGTGCGAATGCAGTCACTGTTGATCATAGCAAGATGAATCATCAGATCCCGATTGATATAAAATTAGAAGAGTTAATTGACACTTTTTTAGAATGCATCAAGATGGGTGAAATTTGTAACCAACATTGCATGCACATGTTTCAAATGGGCGATAC
>WTAY01000039.1 GCA_013139345.1 Methylophaga sp.
AAGACTTCAACATCTTTACCTAAGTACTTTTTAATGGTCTTTGATTTAGCCGGCGACTCTACAATAACTAATTTTTTTACCATATCTTCAGGATATCTCTAATTAACGTTTACCAAAACAAATAACTAATGCTAGTGAACAACAGCTTCTAAATCTTCAAATACAAGGTCTTCCATCCATGCATACGCCTCTTCTCGACCAGGCTGGTAAAATAACACCATTAGCACAACCCACTTCATTTGGTCCAAATCAATCTCATCTGCATCTAAAGCCATCACACGCTCAATAACAACTTCACGTGTGGCGGAATCTAGCACACCAACTTGCTCTAAGAATAATAAATAACCTCGACACTCAGTATCGAGTCGCTCCATTTCTTGCTTACTATATAAACGTAACGCTAAATCTGCTGATTTACTTTTCTCTAAGCTATCTTCTGAAACAACGGTCATACTTTCTAACCAGTCAAATGCTTTATTTACTTCTAATTGCTGAAAGCCAACACGCTCAAGCTCAAGCTCTAAGGTGTCTTTATCTGGCTTATTGGTATCATCTGTATCAATATAATTCTCAAATAAATACAGTAATACATCGATTACATTTTCTTTCATTGTGTTCCTTGATTGCCTATTCGGACATAGCGACCGCCAGGTAATGATTCAATTTGACCTTGTAGCTCTAATAATAACAGCATGGATGAAACAATATCTGCCGTCAATCCACAACGTTCAATCAAACTGTCTATTTGTATTGGGTCGTAGCCTAAGTGTTCAAATAGAAGTTGATACTCGTCATCATCATCTTGCGCTAATTCTACTTGCTCTTCACTCTGTTCAGAATGAGCTTGAAAACCCGCTAAGGCACCTAGCTCTTCTAGTACATCCTCAGCCTTTTCAACTAACTTTGCACCCTCTCGAATTAACTGATGGCAACCTCGAGCCAATGGGTTGTGGATGGAACCGGGTATGGCAAAGACTTCTCGCCCTTGTTCCAACGCCATTCGAGCAGTAATTAATGAACCACTACGAACAGCCGCTTCAACCACTAGCGTACCTAATGATAAACCACTAATAATTCTATTTCGCCTTGGAAAATTCTCCGCTCGTGGTGGCGTTCCCAATGAAAACTCCGAGACTAAAGTCCCCGCCAATGCAATCTCATGTGCTAACTCTCTATGTTTTGCTGGATAGACACGATCAAGCCCCGTACCAATCACGGCAATGGTTTTACCTTGTGCCGCCAATGCACCTTGATGTGCAGCCGCATCAATACCCATGGCAAGTCCACTGGTAATGGTCAAGCCACCTTGAGCCATATAACGAGAAAACTCATAGGCCGTATCACGCCCAGAAGCAGAAGGGTTTCGACTCCCCACCAATGCAATCTGCCATTGTGATAATAAAGCAACATCGCCTTGAACAAATAAGATGCTTGGAGGATCTGGAATTTGTTTTAGTAATTCAGGATAACGGGGATCATGCAATGTAACAATGTGTCGGTCTGACTCTGAAAACCAGTTTAAGTCTTGCTCAACACGATCCCAGTTTGGCTTCAATAAAGCAGTGCGTGTTCGCTCAGAAACACTGTCTGCTTCTTTTGGATTTGCAAACAAGGTGTCCAAATTATCAAACTGAGTTAACAATCTAGCGAACGTTTTGGGCCCAACACCTGGAGTATGGTGCAAGGCTAGCCAACATGCTAAAACACGTTGCTCACCGGCAAACCTATTCAAGTTTCTTTATTCCGCTGACGTTACTCTATCATTCAAATGAATAGCTCTCGTCGCCTTCATCACAATGGCATAACTCACTTTCTCAAATACTTTAAACACCATCGCAACACCGGCATGCTCATCTGGCAATGTCACCGTTTGGTTTCGATCAACACCTTTATTATGTGTATTAAAATACGTTTCATCATCTCTTCCTGAAAGAACCGTATCAATCACTGTCGCTCCTGTCTGATAAACAGCTAATGTATGGCCTACTGCTAAATTATCGCGTTTGCCTTGATTTAATACCACGATTTGATATTGACCTACTTGAGATACGCCATTAAACACCGAAATAATGACACCATTTACTTCATGTTCAGGTGATCGTGGAAGAAAATTCATCTCATAATTATCTTCAATAACAGCAAGTAACCTGTCACCTGTTAATACTTCCTGTGTTGTCTTCGTTAAGCTAATAGTCGCAGGATCACCCTCCGCTGACACTAAAGCATCACCTTTATAGATGGCCTCATAACCTAACACTTCTTGTGTTTCAGGATCCTTATAAACTTGGCCTTTACTAAACACACTATAGTTTTTGCCTTTTGTTTCATCTAGGCCTCGTGCATAAACACGATCGCCCGCTCCAGAAATCAAACGTTCATCTGAGCTTGCAACAATATACGGTGCTTCACTTAGTGCGCCCTCTGTCACGACCTGTGGGCGCGTTAAAAAGGCTCTTATTTCATCTAGAGGAATCGTTGCAATCGCTTTTTCTAATACAATTTCACGCGCTTCTGGTGACATTTTATAAGCTGTAGAGCCTCGTTTTAGCTCTAATACAGGCTTACCATCGCGGTAGACTAGCGTTAATAAATCGCCGGGGTAAATAAGGTGAGGGTTTTCAATCTGAGAGTTTGCACTCCACAGTTCTGGCCAATGCCAAGGATATTTCAAAAACCGCCCCGAAATATCCCATAAAGTATCACCACGAACAACCTCATATTGTTGAGGATGATCAGGGTTTAACTCCAACTCAGTAGCAACTAAAGGTAGGCTTAATAATAAGAACAACAGACTCAAAAAGACACGACGTATCATCAATATATCCTCAAAGGCATCCAAGCAATACTACTTAAGCTTTACCAGCTAAAGTAACGAATATCCTACAGTTTCGTCTAAGCGACCCGACTAATCAAGTTATTCAATAAAAAAGCGTGACAAAATAGTCATTTGGCTTCACTTAATTAATAGTATAGAGTGAAGACCATCGACGCTTATTTAACACAATGGAGAATGACCATGAAACATCTTGCATATACACTATTTGGCTTAACAGCTTTATTCAGCGCCCAAAGCGTACTTGCTGGTGATGCTGCTGCCGGAAAAGCAAAAGCAGCTCTTTGCGCGGCATGTCATGGTGCAAATGGTATTGCAACGATGCCAGCCTACCCAAATCTTGCTGGTCAAAATGAACCTTACCTTGTGTCCTCTTTAAAGGCATATCGCGACAAACAGCGTAATGGTGGCATGGCTGCAATTATGCAAATGCAAGCAGCAAGCTTATCTGATGATGACATTGATAATATTGCGGCTCATTTTTCAGGCTTAAAATAAAGTCTGTAATTGTTCACCTAAAAAGGCGGCTAATAAGCCGCTTTTTTTATAGCCCAACGATTTGAAGATGCATCATTCAGTAAAAGATTTCTCATCTGCCTATTACCGCATTACAATAGGCGTTATCTTCACCTTAAGAACGAGTTTATTTCGCCATGGCGCTACTTAATATTCTTCACTTCCCCGATCCTCGTCTGCGTAAAAAAGCGACGCCGATAAAGGAAGTGACTGATAAAATCCGTCAACTTGCCGATGATATGCTTGAAACCATGTATGACGCACCTGGTGTTGGCCTTGCAGCTATCCAAATTAATGTTCAAAAACGACTTGTTGTTATTGATACTTCCGAAGACAAATCAACACCTTTAGTGTTTATTAATCCTGAGATCATCAATAAAGAAGGCGAGCGTGAACACGAAGAAGGCTGCCTTTCTGTGCCAGAAGCCTATGAAATGGTCACACGCGCTGATACTGTCCGCGTCAAAGCACTTGACCGAGATGGTAAACCATTTGAACTGGATGCCGACGAGCTACTGGCAACCTGCATTCAACATGAAATAGACCATCTTGATGGTAAATTGTTTGTTGATTACCTGAGTAATCTAAAACGCCAACGCATCAAAAAGCGACTTGAAAAACAACAAAAACAAAAGAACTAAAACCACGATGCGAATTATTTTTGCCGG
>WTAY01000136.1 GCA_013139345.1 Methylophaga sp.
CCACCACGTCATCCCCGCATGCTCTTAGCGGGGATCCATTGTTGACAGATAGATTCCTGCTAAGAACACGCAGGAATGACGGTGTTTTGATCCGTTCAATCAAGCCTTGTTCTAATTCTCGTTCGCTGTGTTGTTTGCTCAGGGTTAGAAAATCAAACACATAAGGATCTTTTAAGGCTTGTTGAGCCAGGTCAGATTGAGGTGCGGGTAAGGTTTCGTTAAAGTTGCTAATCGCTTTACCTTCACGTTGCCATAAACCACTTTCCATTTGATGAGTTAATACGCTACGGCTCCAGCCATTGTCTAGCGTGTTTTGTACATAGTATACGGCTTCTTCAATGCTTTGACATTTGGCGATAATCTTTAAATTATGCCCCCAGGGGATTTGAACTAATTGCGAAACAGGCTGTTGCGCAATTGCGGAAGCTTCAGCCCAAAACTGATACCACTTGCGAATTTGCTCCAAGTTTCGTTTGGAGAAGCCTTTCATTTCAGGAAACTCTGCCATTAAATCTTGGCTAAGCTGTTTTAAGAAGCCATCACCCCAGCGTGCTTGTGCTTGTCTAAGAACAATCTCTTCGCCTAATTCCCAGTAGAATTCTAACAGTGTGCTATTAACCTTTACCACGGCTTTAAGCTGTGACTTTAATACCTTTTGCTTGAGATCTTTTAGCCAGTGTTTGTATTCGTTATTGAGGGATAGTTCATTGATCACGAATGCACCTCACGCAATAGCTCCATAACCTCCGCACTGACTTTATCTAAATCAGCATCGATGTCCACCAAATCACGTGGTGGTTGATATTGGTAGAAGTGACGGTTGAAGGGGATTTCATATCCGACTATGCCTATCTCTTCATCTTTAGCATCTTTTTTACTGGCATCTATCCAGGCATCAGGTACATGCGGTTGTACTTCTTTTTTAAAGTAGGCTTCATTGATGTCATTGACACTTTGGCTAGGATCAAGAGCAACATTTTCATTATCACGTAAATCGCCATCGGGCTTGTATTCTATGATTTGACCATTGACCTCGAACAGTCCATAAACCGGATTGGCTTTAGTTTTATGTATCTTCTTAATGACCTTTTCAGCGTCTGGGTTTTTCCAGCTGACAGCATTGGTGATTTGTTTTTTCTGTTTGGTATCGAGCTTAACGCCTGTTGCTTTTAATGCGGCATCATAACCATTCATATCATCATGCTGTGCTGTGCCAATACTTTGTTGTAATTGCATGGCTTTAAGCAGAATTTGTTTTTGAGTTGCCCAAGTTTTATTATCCAGCAGGTCTTTAATCTGTTTTTCTTTGAGTTCGCTGAAATGGCTTTTGATATGTTTGCGTATCGCTTCTTCATGTTCAGTTAATACACCATAGCTTTTGCAAGCTTCATTGTCAGACCAGCTTGAACTATATTCAGCATACGCCCATTTCATCACCGTATTTAATGGTTTAGCTGCAAAACGGAGTTCTGTTATGCGTTCATCACTGAATTGGTAAGATTCTCTAAGTGGACGTTCTATAGTAATTCGACGATAGCCAAACTCATGGGTGTCAAAGATTTTACTAGCGAAGGTTTTCGGTGCTTCGGTTTTAGGATTAGCTGATTGACGGCCTCGGTTACTTTTCTGTTCGGCAGGTTTATCTAATTCCCTAGTGACTTTTTCAAAGTCACCAAAGCTACGGGTAATGGTGGCGATATCGGCTTCATCCATCACATTGCGCTTAGAACCTAATGATTTACGCATTTTACCGCAGAGGTTTACGCCATTAATCAGCTGTACTTTGCCTTTACGCTGTTCAGCTTTCTTATTTGATAATACCCATACATAAGTGGCAATGCCCGTGTTGTAAAACATATCTGTTGGTAAGGCAACGATAGCTTCTAATAAATCGGCTTCGAGTATGTAACGACGAATTTCTGATTCACCTGAACCAGCACCACCGGTAAATAAGGGTGAGCCGTTAAGGATAATACCGATTCTTGCACCACCTTTTTCTGCTCCTCTTAATTTACTAATCAGGTGTAACAGAAATAATAAGGAGCCGTCTGATACTCGAGGTAAGCCTGGGCCAAATCTGCCATCAAAACCTTTTAAGCTATTTTCATCCTTAATAGCTTGTTCAATCTTTTTCCAATCGACGCCAAAAGGTGGATTGGATAACATGTAATCAAACTTATCCGCGTAGAGTTGATCATTCGATAATGTGTTACCCAATTTGATATTGCTAACATCCTGGCCTTTAATCAGCATATCGGCTTTACAGATAGCGTAACTTTCTGGGTTAAGCTCTTGCCCAAATGCTCGCATCACGGCTTGTGGGTTTAATTCATGCACATATTCCATGCCTGCTGATAGAAAACCGCCTGTACCTGCTGTTGGGTCATATATAGTGCGAATAATCCCTGCTTTGGTTAGGGCATCATCGTCTTCCATGAAGACTAGAGATGTCGTTAATCTTATAATGTCTCTCGGAGTGAAATGCTCTCCAGCAGTTTCATTAGAACCCTCAGCAAATCGCCTGATTAACTCTTCAAATACTAAACCCATTTCATGATTAGAGATGGCTTGAGGACTTAAATCAGTTTGTCTGACTTTTTGGACTATTTTATAGAGCAGGTCTGCATCGTTAAGCTGGCCGATAAATTCAGCAAAATTGAAGTATTCAAAAATCTCTCGGGCATCTTTTGAGAAGCCTTGGATATACGATTCCAAGTTATCTTTAATACCTGCTTCCCCGAGTTTGGATAAATCCATTTTTGAGGTATTGCAAAACGATAAGCCATTGGTTGCACGCAATAACATCTTTTCTTGCGCTTCTTCAGGCAGGTTCATTGTCTGTATTTTATCGTGTTGATCTAACACCGCCTGTTTGCTTTCTTCTAACACACCCTCAAGGCGACGTAATAATGTAAACGGTAGGATAACTCGGCCATATTGGCTTTGTTTAAAGTCACCACGTAGTAGATCGGCTAATGACCAAATAAAGGTGGCAAGATTGTTGGGTGCTTGTTCCATTAACTATTTTCCAATTGACGGTGATAAAATTTTTTTACATAACTCAAAACTGGTTAGACCTGAATAACCGTAGCATATTATTTTAATATGCATTATTGATTTAGCATATTGATATAAGAAATATTTATAGGGCCTTTTCCAAAACAAAGCCATTTTCCTCCGTGATAGATTCTAATGTTTCTAATCGCCAGGCCTGAGTTTCTCTAAGGGTTTTAATGGCTTTATACAGTTCGTTATCCAACATGACTTGATATTTAGCCAATGAGTCACGTAGCTTACCTTGAAGTATCGATTGCTTGTTTTGTACAGAACTCGCTATTTCAAGAACTAGGGGGCGTTGTTTAGCTATTTTTATTTGTGTTTGATAGAAGTCAACCAGGTCTTCTACCCACTCGGTTAGGCTTTCAAAATGCTTAATATAGTCCGTTATATTTTCTTCCTCTGTTTCAGCTTCATCTGCAAGTGTCTGATAGATTAGTGGAGCATGTTGTTTTATTTCCT
>WTAY01000167.1 GCA_013139345.1 Methylophaga sp.
ATCAAGAATTTTTAATTGAATTTTTTGCATTATATTGCTCAATAATAAGTGTCATTAAATCTCTTGCCAACTGACTTTTAGGTGCCAAAGGCAATGTCTGAGAACTATTCTGCCAGAAAACATGTAGAGCATTATCATCAACCGCAAAGCCAACGCCTTCGCCCACATGATTTGCAGCAATCATATCTAATTTTTTTCTTTCCAACTTGGCCTGTGCATACTCAACTACATTATCTGTTTCAGCAGCAAAACCAACAACAAATGGTTTTACACCATAGCTAGCTACCGCAGATAAAATATCCGTTGTCGGAACCAAATTTAATTGTAAAGTATCGTTTCGATCTTTCTTGATTTTACAACTTTCAATAGACTCAGGTTGATAATCAGCTACTGCGGCACAGGCAATAAAGATCGTGCACTCTGCCACATTTCTCATGACCTCATCATGCATCTGTTGCGCTGTTTCAACATTCACCCTAGTTACACCCGTGGGGGTTGTCAGATGAACAGGTCCAGATACTAACGTCACTTTAGCACCCGCTTCTGCAGCTGCTTTGGCAACGGCAAAGCCCATCTTCCCAGAACTTCTATTGCCAATATAACGAACAGGATCAATCGGTTCATGTGTTGGCCCAGCGGTAATAACAACATGCTTTCCCTGTAATCTTTTAGGTACCGCAAGTATCGCCAATTCATTTACGATGTCTAAAGGCTCAAGTAAACGTCCTTCTCCCTGCTCACCACAGGCTTGCTCACCACGCGCTGGTCCTAAAACCTGAACACCTCTATTTCTTAAAGTCTGTAAATTATCTTGTGTTGCAGGATTTGTCCACATTTTGTTATTCATTGCGGGAGCTATTGCGAGTGGGGACTCACTTGCAGAACATAATGCGGTTAATAAGTCATCAGTCCGCCCCTGTGCCAATCTTGCAATAGAATCTGCACTTGCTGGAGCAATCAACACCCAATCAGCCCAACGTGCAAGCGTAATATGCCCCATTGTTGACTCTTGGACAATATCAAGTAAATCTAAAGCAACGGGGTGACCACTCAAGGTTTGCATAGTAAGAGGCGTAATAAACTCACACGCAGCATTCGTCATGACGACGCGTATGTCAGCGCCCACATCTTGTAATCGCCTTACTAAATCTGCGGATTTATAGGCGGCAATACTGCCGGTAACGGCTAAAACAATATTGACACCTGAAAGTGATGATTTACTTGTCACTCGACTGCCCCATACTCAGGTCACGCAAACTCAGTCCTGACAATGCCACTTCCTGACTTTCACTTAATTGTTTTAATAATACGTTAATACCTGATTCAACTTTACTTTTAGACACCGCCACATCCACTTCTTCAGCTGTGCGTAAACAATCCAGAATTTGCTTCACTCTTATTTCAGAACTGTCTGTTGCAGGCACATAGCGTGGTTCATCTCCTGCTAATTCTACGAGTAAGCAACCTTGTTCAAGCGTCACTAATAACTCTTGTAATATATCTGCGGTTAAAGCTGTTTCTTTTTCTAGCTCTTGAAAACTATGGGCATGCTTTTGTTGATAAAATTGACGAGCAATAATGACCATTAAGGACAAGCCTTCTTTTTCTCTTAATCGAGGACTTAATGCATAAGAACGCCCACCTAAACTTACCAAGTTTGGATGCTGTAAATAAAAAGCAACTTGTGAGCCTGTCAGTAAGATAAGCCAGCCTAAATATAGCCAAATCATAAAAAAGAATAAAATGGCAAAGCTTGAATATATTGCAGTGTAATTTGATGATGAAGCGACAAACGATGCAAATATTTTTCCTACAGATACCCAAAGCACCCCAGCGACGATAGCACCAATAAGTGCCGATGGAAGTTCAACTCGGGTATTCGGTATAAACATATATAAAAACGTGAATGCCAAAATAATCATCAAATAAGGGATTAACTTAGTGACAAACAACAATAAGGTTCCAAAAGGCTCTATTGCTTGCATGCCTTGGACAATGTCATTATTCATAACGGTCGCGGCAATACCCATTGCAGTTACAACCAATACGGGGCCAATCATGACGACACTTAAATAGTCAGTAAACCGTCTTGCCAATGTCCGTGCTCGTTTTACTCGCCAAACAAAATTAAATGCATTTTCGATCTTCTGAATTAAAGCAATAATCGTATAAAACAACATTCCCACACCCAGTGAGCCTAATACACCCACTTTTACGTTTTGCACAAAGCCAATAATATTCGACGTTATTTCAGGCCCCTGAGGACCTAAAGGCTCTAACACCCCAAGTAGAAAGGGTTCAATTTGATTATGAACGCCAAAGGCTTTTAATACAGAAAAGGCAACGGCTATAAGAGGAACCAAGGATAATAATGTTGTAAAAACAAGGCTCATTGCACGTAAGTTTAATTCTCCCGTCGCTAATTCTCGTACAACAATAAAGCTCACCCGCAAGCTATCAATTAACCAGCGCAATAAAATATTCGACTGCTCAGGCAGGTCTTGCCAAAGTGTTAACCGGAAGAATTTTTTAATTTTGTTTATTAAATCCGTCATTACTATCCATTTTAAACTGGGTTATCAATATCTATAGATTGATGCTGTATTCCAAACTGTTCTGCAAGATGCTGGCCCAATGCTTTTACACCATAACGCTCAGTTGCATGATGCCCGGCCGCAAAGTAATTAATGCCTAGTTCACGTGCAAGGTGAACGGTTTGTTCTGATATTTCACCACTCATAAAAGCATCCAAACCTAATTCAGCAGCTTGCTCGATATATCCCTGCGCAGCGCCGCTACACCAACCAATTGTCGTCATAGGTCGGTCATGAGCTTGAATCACCAAAGGTTCTCTTGCCAAAACCTGTCTTATATTATCGGCAAACTCTGGGACTGATTTTTCCTGTGAAAAACACCCACACAATCCAATTGCAGGATCACCTGTTCCTGAAATTCGTCCATCGACTTCAAGCTCAAATAAATCTGCTAACTGTGCATTGTTGCCCAATGATGGATGGGCATCCAAAGGCAAGTGATACGCAATCAAATTCACATCATTAATTAACAATTGTTTAAGCCGACGCTGTTTAATGCCAATTATTCGGGGGTCTTCTCCTCGCCAGAAATAACCATGATGAACAAGTAGCGTATCTGCCCCTAAATCTAATGCGGCATCAAGCAGCTCCTGACTGGCTGTCACACCTGATACTAGATTTTCGATTTGCTCTCGACCAGCAACTTGCAACCCATTTGGACAATAATCTTGGAACCTATTAGGCTCTAATAAGGTCTCAAGGTAAGTTAGACATTCAGTTCGGGTTATCATCACAATTCGTCCGACAGCCAATAAAGCTGTCACTATAACAAAACTAATGATCTCGACTAAATTAATCGCAGTGGAATTGGAGAATAAAAATGGATGCAGTCAGTATTATTGCCCTTAGTATGGGTGCCGCATGGGCCAGTGGCATTAATCTCTACGCAACATTGTTTATGCTCGGTTACATGGGCGCATCAGGCAATATGACCTTACCGGCTGAACTAGAGGTATTGACCAATCCTATGGTCATGACTGCTGCCGGATTTATGTATTGCGTTGAGTTTTTTGCCGATAAAATTCCAGGTGTAGATTCCGCATGGGACACCATCCACACCTTCATCCGTATTCCTGCTGGTGCAATGCTAGCATCAAGTGCTGTCGGTGATATTGGCCCAGCAATGGAACTAACATCCGCCTTGCTGGGAGGAACATTAGCAGCAGGAACTCATGCCACAAAGGCGGGAACTCGATTACTCATAAACACATCCCCCGAACCTGTCACAAACTGGACAGCGTCTATTAGTGAAGATCTACTCGTTATAGGTGGCTTATGGGCGGCATTAAATTACCCAATACTCTTCGTTATCGGTTTAATCGCTTTCATTTTAATTATGATTTGGTTATTGCCTAGATTATGGCGTTTGATAAAACACATCTTTCGTCGAATTGGTAGTTGGTTAGGCCTATGTGAGCCGCCTCCTTCAATTAATGAACAGATGGAACAGACTGTTATTAATAACGAGCCAACAAAGACTTAATCTTTACGCCGATAAAACACACCTTGTGGGCTACGTACCATTTTGAAGGCATCACTATAACCAGTAATGGTTTCTGACGCGCCTAAAAATAGGTAGCCCCCTGGATTCAAGGATTTTGCCATTCTATTCAAAATGTCAGATTTACGTTCGGGCGAGAAATAAATCAACACATTGCGGCAGAATATAATGTCAAATTTGCCTAATGCGTCATAGCTTGATAATAAGTTTTGTTCTCTAAAACTTACGCGTCGCTTAATGTCATCAACAACTTGCCAACGCTCACCATTCGCCTTAAAAAACTGCTGCTTTCTTTCAGCCGATAAACCTCGACCTAAAATAGACTCATCATATTCTGCACGCTTTGCCTCAAGCAGCATACTTGCAGAAATATCTGTCGCAACAATTTGAGCGTGATTAAAACCACTTGTTATCACTGCCTTTGTGTATTCACTTGCTGTAATACTGATTGTGTAAGGTTCTTGGCCAGAAGAACATGCTGAAGACCAAATTCGACATTGTCGCTTCCCATCTTGCTCCATCTCTGGAAATACGGACTTTTCTAAACACTCAAAAGGGATACGGTCTCGAAACCACGATGTTTCATTCGTTGTCATCGCATCAATAACAGAATCACGTAAATGGCGAGGACTATTGCGCTGAATCGCTGATAATAACTCTGCAATCGTCGCCATGCCCTCATCGCGTAATAAGCGAGTGAGTCGACTCGTAATTAAATACTGCTTTCCCTCACCCAAAACAATGCCGCAAGCTTGTTCAAGAAATAATTTAAATTGGTCATACTCTTGTGGTGAAATATTGCTACTCATAATCTATTTTTGCCAAACATTTTGGTGGTTGTTTCCTTTAATTAACGTGCATCCGTATAGTGCCATAAAATTCCTGATCGTGGGAATATTGTCTTCCATAGACACTGTTCTTGTTTAAATATAGCGGACAACTTGTCAAGTTGTTGAATCTATTCTAATATGGACCGACCAATGTATAAGGATATTCAGGATAATGGCCACTAATAACATCGTCTCATTTGGCTCCCATCGAAATAGCATGCCTCAAAGCGAAGCCCCACAACATCCAGCAATAACATCGTGTAGGAAGCTTTTGGAAAAGTCTCTTCCCGAGTGTTTTGTGTTTCTCAACAGCTTAGATGACAGTTTATTCAAACTTACTGAACAATCAGTAAATAGTCACCAGAAAGATGAATACTTTGCTGTCCTGCGTCAGTTCCGCATTAAACAAAATGAAACCAAGAAAAACTTCACACAATTAGTATTGGATGACTATAAGCACTTTTGGAGTAGTCATAGCGGCGACTCAAACACCCAAGAAGACGCAGTAGAAGCAAGTTTTGAATTATCTCTGATGCAAAATGATGCGCTTGAAGAACAAATCGCATTAAAACAAATTGCATCTAAAGCGGAGTCATTATTAGGTTATCAGCTAGAACAAATGGACCGTCGTTTTTCTCACATCCTAAATACTGATACTCCTTTTGAAAACCCATTATCCTTAGAGCATATAGTTAATAACTTAAAAAAAGTACTCTCTCCAATTACATCCAATATCTCTATTTTATTAGTGGCTTACAAGCAATTCGAACAACATGCGCTTCCTGTGTTAAAAACACTTTACGAAGACATTAATAACGAACTGATACAACAAGAAGTGTTACCAACACTCAATCACAAAAAACGAAAATCATCATCAAAGACAAGTACCTCATCACCATCTGTCAATAGTGACAATGTACCTAATTCTGATGAGTTTGGTGACTCCGAAGAAGAAAGTGTCATTTTTGATGAGCTCCGTCAATTACTAGGTCAAATCAAGAGTAGAAGTCCCTCTTCTCACGCTAGTACAAACAGTGTAAGTTTATCTTCTCTCTCTAGTGCAAGCGGTGGCACTCCAGCCACTTTAGATAACGTGATGATGGCACTGTCCAACTTACAGCATCAGCCGGTAAGCTCCCAAGCATCTTATGATGAGCAAGGAGAGCTTGCTCTGCCTGATCTACGTCACTCGTTAATGACAAGTCTCAGCCAAACTCAAGACGATGGCACAGTCACCGCTCCGTCCTTGAGTAGAATTGATGATGACACGATGAATGTTATCACCTTACTTTTTGAATTTGTACTAGAAGATCAGGCAATTCCTGCCCCTATTCGAGCCCTATTAGCACGCTTACAATTGCCAATGCTAAAAGTAGCAATCACAGATAAAACATTTTTCAGTAAAAAGAACCATTCTGCTAGGCTTCTGTTAAACAATTTAGCGCGAGCATCGACAGGCTGGGATCACTCTAATGGCACAGAAGATATTCTATTTACTCAAGTCGAGTCTATTGTTGATTCTATACTGACTAATTTTGACACCAATCTAGAGATATTTTCTGAGTTGAATGAACAACTAAACCAGTTTATTCAACAACAAGAGAAAAGTAGTGACTTTGCCGAACAACGCATTGCAAAAGCTACTGAAGGTCAAGAAAAGCTCATTCTTGCTCAACAAGAAGTTGATGGCATCATTAACCAACTTATGGTGCAATACTCCCCTGTTCCTAAAGCTGTTGTAACACTTATCGAGGATAGCTGGAGACAAGTTCTCCAACTTAGGTTTTTACAAAAAGGAAAAGACAGTCCGGAATGGAAAGAAGTTGTGTCTTTAATGGAAGAACTGCTTTGGAGTGTGACACCTAAATCAGCGCCTACCGAACGTAAGAAATTACTAGAAACGATTCCTAAATTACTTAAATCACTTAGGGATTATTTAGGCGGAGCATCATTCAATCAACACAAAATAACAGCATTATTTAAAGGTCTTCAAGAATGCCACATTAAGTGTTTGAATGGTCGAGAACTTGAAAAAGATGAATTACAACAAGTTGATAAACAGGATGTCATCAACGATATAACAAACATGAACTCTGATGATCTGGCTCCAGTTCCAGAAAAAGATAAAGTATTATCGGATGAAAAAGCATTAGATGCAGCTAAGCAACTCAAAGTGGGTACATGGTTAGAAGTTAAACAAGATAATGATGTCCAACGCGTTAAGTTTTCATGGCGCAGTAATTTAACGGGACGTTGTCTTTTTGTCACTTACCAAGGCCTAAAAGCAGCGGAACTAGCTCTTGCCGAGTTAGCCAACTGGTTCCAGCAAGGACAAGCAATCATTTTAGATCAAGTAGCTGAGCCATTAATGGACAGGGCGCTTGTTTCAATGAAAGATACCATTGAAAAACAGAATTCTTCAGAGGAAAAGGTCACTAAAGAGACTTAATTCCATTAAACCTCTTGATTCTAGCAATGGAATGATTTTAAAATTACTTCATGACGAAACAGAATATTTTAATTACGGGCTGCTCTAGCGGTATAGGTTTATGTGCAGCTGAAATACTGCATCAGCGAGGCTACAATGTTGTTGCCACGGTTCGGCAAGCACCAGATGCCGCACGTTTACAGCAATTAGGGATTACAACAACGATACTTGAACTGGCAGACAGCAAGTCAATTCAACAAGCATTTCACTTCACACTTGCTCATTTTAATGGACAGATCGATGCATTATTCAATAATGCGGCTTATGGTCAACCGGGCGCAATTGAAGACCTCAGCCGAGATGTCTTACGCGAACAGTTTGAAACAAATGTATTTGGCACCCAAGAATTAAGCAATCTTATTATTGCTCAAATGAGAAAACAAGGTCATGGAAGGATTATCTACAACAGCTCTGTCCTTGGTATAATCTCTATGGCTTATCGTGGCGCTTACAATGCCAGTAAGTATGCATTAGAAGGGTTAGCTGATACGCTTCGCCAAGAATTATACGGATCTAACATTACTATTAGCCTGATTGAACCGGGGCCAATTCTTAGTCAGTTTAGAACAAATGCTTTTGCAAAATACCAGCAACATATAACAAAAGAAAATAGCATCCATAAAGATACTTATGTCGCAATGGAACAACGTTTAACCAAACAAGGTCCAGCAGCTCCTTTTACCTTGCCAGCTGAAGCCGTGGTAAAAAAACTTATTCACGCCCTTGAAAATAAACGTCCAAAAATTCGATATTACGTTACCTTCCCAACCTATCTTTTTGCCACACTTAAACGATTATTGCCCCATCGCTGTTTAGATTGGGTATTAATTAAAATATCTAAAAGTGAAAACTAAAGATAACGTAAGCTATTTTTTCAGCTTACTTAATCATCCTGACCATAAAGATAAACCATATACAGTGACATTCCTACCATCACTGAACCACCAAAGATATTACCTAAAGTAACGGGAATTAAATTCGAGATAAATCCTGATAGTGTTAGGTTTTGTAGTGCTTCTGAGCCCAATCCGCTGACAGCGATAATTTCAGGGTCAAGTGCAGCTACCATAGCGATCGGAATCATAAACATATTGGCAATACAGTGTTCAAAGCCCATAGCAACAAACGCTGAAATAGGGAAAATCACAGCAAATACTTTATCCATAACTGTTCGTGATGCGTACACCATCCAACTAGCCAAACAGACTAATGAATTACAAAATATCCCACGAACAAACGCCTCAGAAGTCGTTAAATCAACTTTAGCTAAACCTATTTTTAGTGCTGTTGCGCCTACTTCATGATGAGCACCATCAAGGAATCCAGAAGCAAAAACCAAATAGACCGTCATGAAAGCACCAATGCCATTACCTACATAGACCAGTCCCCAGTTCTTCAATAACCGTGCTAACGTTACACGACGTTTTGCCCATGCCATTACAATCAAATTATTACCGGTAAATAACTCTCCACCAGCAATAACCACCAAGATAAAGCCCAGTGAGAAAGCGAGACCACCCAATATCTTAGCCGCGCCATAGGCGTCAGATGGATGTGTCATTGCCACTGTGTAATACATTGCGCCAAATGAAATAAATGCACCTGCCATCATTGATAAAACAAGTAATGGTAAAAAAGGCATATTAGCTTTGCTGACACCTAAGGTTTTAACCTTTTCTGCTACTTCGGCAGGAGTAAAAGCATCGACAAATTTGGCAAATTCAGACATGAAAGATCACTGTAAAACACGATAAAGGAGAGAGTGTAACAAATCAGTGCTACAAAATGGTGCGTTCAATAAAAAAGCACCATTGTTTCCAATAGTGCTTCCTTAGTAAAAGTGAGCGTTTTTACACCCTAAAGTTAAGTGAATCATCCTTAACATCTACTTTAATGATATCGCCACCTTTAAAATTCCCAGACAATAAATCGTGTGCCAGTGAGTTTTCTAATTGCTGCTGAATAACGCGCTTTAATGGTCTTGCACCATACACAGGATCAAAACCAGCTTCAGCAATTAAGTCTAATGCTGCATCACTGACTTCTAAACCAATATCACGATCAGCTAAACGGTCATGTAAATGTGCTAATTGAATTTTGGCAATTGCATGAATTTGTTCGCGTAATAAGGGATGAAATACTACAACATCATCAACACGATTAATAAACTCTGGCCTAAAATGCTGTCCCACCACCTCCATCACGGCCGCTTTCATTTCATCATATTGGTCTTCACCTGATAGTTCTTGAATCAAGTTCGAGCCAAGGTTTGATGTCATCACAATCACGGTATTACGAAAATCTACGGTACGACCTTGACCATCCGTTAAGCGACCATCATCCAATACTTGTAATAAAATATTGAACACATCAGGGTGCGCCTTCTCGACTTCATCTAACAAAATCACTGAATAAGGTTTACGACGAACGGCTTCGGTTAAGTAACCGCCCTCTTCATAACCAACATAGCCAGGAGGTGCGCCGACGAGACGTGCAACAGAATGTTTCTCCATAAACTCAGACATATCAATCCGAACCATGGCATCTTCAGTATCAAACAGGAATGTGGCTAATGATTTACACAACTCTGTTTTACCAACACCTGTTGGGCCTAAAAATAGGAATGAACCATTAGGTCGATTAGGATCAGATAGTCCCGCACGTGAACGTCTAATCGCATTAGCGACAGAAGTCACCGCCTCATCTTGACCTATGACACGCTCATGTAGCGCATCATCCATTTTCAGTAGCTTGTCTCGCTCACCTTCCAACATTTTAGTGACTGGAATACCTGTCCATTTAGACACAATCTCAGCAATTTCTTCCTCACCCACTTTATTACGGAGCAATGTGAAGTCCTGCATTTCAGCCTGAGTTGCCATATCTAATTGCTTTTCTAACTCAGGAATTTTGCCGTATTGTAGTTCAGACATTTTAGCCAAATCGCTATTTCGGTTAGCAAATTCCAGCTCCATTCTGGCCTTTTCCAAGTTTTCCTTAATATATTGACTGCCGTGTAATGCTGCTTTTTCTGATTTCCACACTTCTTCTAAATCAGTGTATTCACGGGCTAATTTTTTCATCTCCGTTTCAAGTATTTCTAAGCGTTTCTTAGATGCATCATCCGATTCTTTTTTAAGGGCTACTCGTTCAATTTTTAATTGAATTAAACGACGTTCCATTCGATCTAATGACTCAGGTTTAGAATCAATCTCCATCCGAATACGACTTGCCGCTTCATCAATTAAATCAATCGCCTTATCAGGCAACATACGATCAGTAATATAACGGTGGGATAAGGTTGCAGCAGCAACAATAGCGGGGTCAGTAATATCAACACCATGATGCACTTCATAACGCTCACTCAAACCACGTAAAATCGCAATCGTATCTTCAACTGTTGGCTCACCCACTTGTACTTTTTGGAACCGGCGCTCTAATGCAGCATCTTTTTCCACATATTGACGATATTCATCTAATGTTGTCGCACCAATACAATGAAGTTCACCGCGTGCTAATGCGGGTTTCAACATATTACCGGCATCCATTGCACCTTCTGCTTTACCTGCCCCGACCATAGTATGAATCTCATCAATAAATAAGATAATCTGACCTTCTTGTTTCGACAAGTCTTTTAATACCGCTTTAAGGCGTTCTTCAAACTCCCCTCGAAACTTAGCTCCAGCAATCAATGCGCCCATATCTAAAGATAGTAAACGTTTGTTTTTCATACCTTCTGGTACTTCACCATTGATAATACGCTGTGCTAAACCTTCAGCAATCGCCGTTTTACCAACACCTGGTTCCCCAATTAATACTGGGTTGTTTTTGGTCCGACGTTGTAATACTTGGATGGTTCGGCGAATCTCATCATCTCGACCAATAACAGGATCTAATTTGCCCTTTTCAGCCAGCTCAGTCAGATCAATCGTATATTTTTCTAAAGCCTGACGTTGCTCTTCGGCATTCTGATCGGTCACTTTTTCGCCCCCACGAATTTTTTCAACTGCTGCTTCTAATACAGATTTATTCCCACCTTGGGCACGTAATAAGTCTCCAGCCTGCTGTTTATCATTAATCACAGCCAACACAAATAATTCGCTAGAAACATATTGATCTTGTCGCTGCTGAGATAACTTATCGGTTTGATTTAACAGCCGGTTTAAATTCTGAGAAACATGAATATCTCCTGAGCCACCTTCCACATGAGAAAGTCGACTCAATTGCGCTTGTAACTCAGCCTGATAAGCCGCGACATTAACACCACTCTGTGCAAGCAATGGTTTTACCGTGCCAGATTGTTGCTCCAATAAAGCTAACATTAAATGTGCGGGTTCGATAAATTGGTGATCTTTACCCACAGCCATACTTTGGGCAGCACCTAAGGCTTCTTGGAATTTACTGGTTAATTTGTCGATTTGCATATTATTCTATCCTCATCATTTTTCTTTCGTTGATAAGTAGATGGGGAAGTAATGTCGGCAAATCAAGTCCCCTCTTTTAAAGAGTCAATTATTTAACAGGAAACCTAACTTTAAACTCAGCACCGGGCTCTTTATTCACAACATCAATCTGACCGTTCATGCTCATGGTCATTTGATGAACCAAAGCAAGCCCAATCCCTGTTCCCACCGTTTCTCTCGTTAACTCATTTTCAGTTCGGTAAAACAAAGTAAAAATCTTTTTCATTTGTTGCCGTTCAACACCGGGGCCATAGTCTCGGATAGTAAATTGCACATCCCCCTTACTTAATTGATGGCAACTCAACTCAATAATCTTATGCTCGGCTTTAGCTGAAAACTTAAGTGCATTATCAACTAAATTAATCATAATCTGATTAAACCAATCAGCATCAACTTTAATCACAGTAAGTTTTACTTCATCCCCACAGTTCATCTTCAATTCAAAGCCAGCACGATCAATTTGACTCGATACTTTCGACCTCACGCCATCCATTAACTCTGCAACGGTGACTTCTTTTAATTCTACCGCTTGCGTATTACGCGTCATTTTTGCTAAATGTAATACATTATTAATTAACCGTGACAAACGCTCACTTTCATCAAAAATGAAATCATAATATGTCTTCTTTTTCTCTTCACTAGCCCAACCCTCACGTAATATCTCACCATACATACGAATAGACGTGAGCGGCGTTTTCAGTTCATGGCTTACCGCTGACACAAAGTCTTGCTGTTGATTGGCTAAATTAATTTGCCCGACACCAAGGCGATACATCAAATAAAAACCAACACACAAAACAAGCGTCATAATCAAAGCAAGCCAAAAAATAATGATTCCACCGGGGCCTGCCGGTAATTGAGTGATACTAAAAAGTAACTGCATATCACTTAACGGCGCTGACAAACGTGTTTGATAAAGTAATTCACCATTTAACGCTCTTGTTCTCGAAAAATAGTCTGTTGATGAGTGAGCTGAAAAGGCTTCTAAAACGTTCCCCTGATGAACCACCAGCAGATCACTCATTTTTGATAACGCTGTTTCAATAAAGGCATGATTAATACTGTTTCCTAAAAAGGCACTCGACTCAATCAAAACACCTTGTATATAACGTTGTTCATTGAGCCACACCTTTCTATAGAGTACAAAGTGTCCACTTTCTAATTGGCTAAATTCAAAGGGATCAACTTCACTCTCAAAGGTATTTATACGTAATGAGCTTAACTCTGATGGCATAATAGGACTAGCACTGCTCGGTGCGGGTACTTCAGCCATATCATCGTCGCGCTTGCTATCCCCCAACGCTATAGATTCAGGCAATGCATTTTGTTCCATTCGTGCCCGCTTTTCTTGTTTTGAATCTACTCGTTGTTTTTGCTCTTTATAACGCTGCTTTAACTCAAGTTCTTCTAAGCGACCTAATGAGCTCTTTTGATCTTTTTTCTTAGCCACACTTTTATTCAACTCATCAAATGCAGCTTGCCCTTTCACCGATGCAATAACGTCCTCAGCCTCCGAATCAATGAGCACATCAGATTCATCGCTTTCTACATCACTAAAAATACCCTCTAAGCTACTGGCAATATCAAGTTCCATTATTTTAGAATTCGTTTTTCTCTTATCCTTGCTTCGTATTTCCTTGCTACTCGCCACATTCTTATTTACCAAATGGTTTTCGCTAAGAATTTCTTCAATATTCCGCTGCAATGCCAAGCGTTGTGCAAATTCACTCTCAGAGATACCGTAAGAACTCGCACCTTCTATGGCTTCAGGTATTAAAGGCGTTTGTAATTGTCCTGCTGAATCAACCTGAAAATACCCGATTATTCCCGGTATTGATGACTCAACAGGATAGTGAGAAAGGGGTGAACGTTGAAAAAACCGAGTTTCCTCTTCTCCGACCACATTCAAAAAAGAATAATCGGTAAAGGGGCGCTGCTCTTCTGTACTAATAAGGTGTAATAGTTGCTTATCTATTCGGGTTGCCAACTCATCAGCCATCACTTGATGCTGATGGAATGCTTCCCATTTTAAGCGGCTATAAGATTGCTGAATTAAAATAGCGGTGGGAATGACTAAAGCAATAAAAAACACCACCAAACCACGTTGTAATGTCTTTTTATTTAAACCAGAAAGTGTAGAGCGAAACATTATATTGAACCAATAAGACGATAGCCCGCACCACGTACTGTGACTAAATACTGTGGCTCTGAATGATTCACCTCAATTTTACGACGAAGTTTTGCAATATGAATATCGACGGTTCTTGTTTCTAAGTCAGCATCAGCCGCATAGCCCCAGACCTTATTCAATAACTCATCTCGACTTACTGGTCGCTCCGAGTTAGCCAAAAGGTAGATAAGAATATCAATCTCACGCCGTGTAAATGAAATAGGGTCTTTTCCACAGTGCCCAGATAAGTTTTGGGTATCAATCACCACATCATCACCCAACGAAATGGTATTACCTTGCTGAATAACACTCCGTGTTCTTCTTAAAACAGCATTGACTCGTAACAATAACTGGGCGATAGAGAAAGGTTTGGACACATAATCATCAGCGCCCAAGGTTAGGCCTTCAATAATATCGTCATCACTACTTTTGGCAGTCAGCATAATAATAGCTTGGTCACGATCATGTTCACGCACCTGATTACAAATATCAAAGCCATTCATTCCGGGCAACATAACATCAAGCAAAATCAGGTCAAAAGTCCCTGTTAATGCTTTTTTTAAGCCCTCTATTCCATCACCTGAAAAATCAACATCATAGCCATGATAAACAAAGACATCAATTAAGCCCTCGCGAATGGCGACTTCATCTTCAACAATTAATATCCGTACTTTTTTTTGCATAAGCGCAGTCTAATCCCTTCCATCATTTGTTATGTAAATTTTTTGTAAAAATACCCACTTAACTATTTACCAAAACGTGTCTATTTAACACGGTCTTGCACCACTAAACTATCTCCAACACATCAACAACAGGAGAAAAACCATGGCTTTAATTACAAGACTATCACGATTATTCCACGCCGATATGAATGCTGTTCTCGATCAGTTAGAAGAGCCGGAGTTACTACTCAAACAAGCGATTCGAGAAATGGAAGCATCACTGTCTCACACAGAAAAACACATCAAGGTTTTAGAGCTAAACCAAAAAAAACTAAGCAATAAACACACTGAAACCACTCAAGCCATCACTGTTCTAGAACAGCAAATAACCCTCTGTTTTGAATCTAATAAAGATGAACTTGCTCGTGTATTAATTAAGCGAAAACTAGAAACAACTCAGCACTTAAAATCAGTATCAACAGAAAGTTCAAACGTCGCTGAACACTTTAATCAACTAAAAACCCAACGTAAAGAACATCAATCTCAACTCAGCGCTATGAAACAAAAAGCAGAGATTCTGATTCAAGAAGCACCGATACATAGTGACAATCTAACGGGGGCATTTCATTCTTTTTCGATTCAAGATGAAGATGTAGACGTTGCCTTTTTACACGAAAAACAAAAATGGAGTCAGTCATGAAACAGGCAACATTTTTTGAAGGTGTCTTTATCGCTCTTATTGTCGGCTTTATTAGCAGCGTTTTACTCTTCACCTTGTCATCATTTTTTCCAACAAACATCCTAATCCGATTTCTAATTAGTGGGATAAGTTTTGCCTATCTCCTTTATTTATTAACGAGAAGTAATGAGCGTGTAGGTCGAGTTAGTGTTGTCACTATTTGGTTTATAAGTATGACTACCCTATGGTTTTCTTGGCCACCGATCACACTGTTTATATTAGGTCATCTACTGAGTATTTGGCTGGTTCGTTCATTGTATTTCTATTCAAGTCTCATTTCATCATTCGCTGATCTGGCTCTAAATAGCATCAGTGTTGTCATTGCATTTGTCGTCGCAAGCCATACGAATAGTGTGTTTTTAACACTTTGGTGCTTTTTCCTCATTCAAGCCTTATTTGTAATGATTCCCAGAAGCATCCAAAAATCCACATCCAACACTTCAACACCTTTTAATAATGATGATTTTCAACATTCATATCGGGCTGCTGAAGCAGCTGTTCGACAACTTTCTACCCCTCAATAGGACACAACACCATGAACCCTAAAATGATCACACTTGGTATCTTTGCAGCAACAGCATTAACGGTTACTTTCTTTCCAACAATACAACACGCATTGGCAAATACAACACCACCTGTCATTGTTACCCCACCCGTAATACAAGGGCCAATAGCGA
>WTAY01000240.1 GCA_013139345.1 Methylophaga sp.
GAAGACACTATGCCTCCAACCATCGGTGCAGCAATTCGTTTCATCACATCAGAACCTGCACCCGTACTCCATAAAATGGGTAATAAACCAATGAACGAAGCCAGACTGGTCATTAGCATAGGGCGTATACGCTGGCTTGCACCTGCAACAATCGCTTTAGAAAGATCAGCTTTAGTTAGTAATTGATTATCTTTTTTATGTTGCTGATAACTTAAATCCAGATAAAGCATCATCAATACCCCCATTTCAGCAGCTAGCCCTGCCAGTGCAATCATACCTACCCATACAGCAATACTTATATTGTAATCCAGCAGATACAATAACCACACGGCGCCAGTTAATGAAAAGGGTATGGCCAATAAAATAATAACGGCTTCTGCCATTGATCCATGATTGATATACAGCAGGATAAAAATAATCAATAGAGTTAATGGGACCAATAGCATTAATTTTGATTTTGCTCGTTCAAAATACTTGAATTGTCCCGCCCATGCCACACGCACACCTTGAGGAATATTAGCTTTTTCACTAATAACCTGTTTGGCAGCTGCAACATAATCAACAATCCCCTGGTTTTTGACATCGACAAAAACAAAGGTCACCAGCTGGCCATCTTCATTACGTAACATGGGTGGGCCTGTTTCAAACTTTAACTCCGCTAGTTGATTAATGGGAATTTGGACACCACTTGCTGTTGGTACTCGTATACGTTTTAAGGCATCGGGATTATCACGAAATTCGCGCGCATATCGTAGATTAATCGAATAGCGTTCGCGACCATCAAACACTTTAGAAACGGTTAATCCGCCCACGGCTGTCATCAATACTTCTTCAACATCATCGATAGTCAATCCATAACGAGCAATTTTATTACGATCAATATTAAAATCTAAAAAGTATCCTCCTGTCAGCCGCTCTGCGTAGATACTCCGAGTATAAGGTTGGGTACGCTTATCTTGCTGTAAAGCATGTTCTATATTAATCGCTGTTTTTTCAATTGTTGCCAGGTCATCACCAAAGACCTTAATACCCAGACTGGATCGAATACCCGTCGCTAACATTTCTGTTCGCGTTTGAATGGGCATCCACCAGATATTTGGCATGCCTGGGTATTGCAATTTCTCATCCATTTCTGAGATTAATGTATCCCAGTCCATGCCCTCGCGCCATTGATCTTTGGGTTTTAAGGTGATGACGGTTTCCACCATTGACAGAGGCGCTGGATCTGTCGCACTGGTTGATCGGCCAATTTTTCCAAAAACACGCTCCACTTCAGGGAACTGTTTTAATTGTCGATCCATAGATTGCAACACTTTTCCTGCTTCTGTGATGGACATGCCGGGTAATGAGGTTGGCATATATAAAATACTGCCCTCATTTAACGGTGGCATAAATTCACTACCTAATTTTAAAAAAACGGGGATTGTTGAAACTAAACCTAGAATTGATACAGCGATGACTGCCACACGCCAACGTAAAGCGAATTTCACAATAGGTTGATATAAAGCAATTAAAAATAGATTTAAAGCACTTTGACCACCGCGTATCTTTCCACGAATTAATAAAACGGCTAAGGCTGGAGTTAAGGTAATGGCCAGTATGGCTGCAAATCCCATTGAGTAGGTTTTGGTATAAGCCAGCGGTGCAAATAATCGCCCCTCTGTTCCCTCCAGTGCAAACACTGGCACAAAAGCCAGGGTAATAATCAGCAGTGAAAAGAAAATACTAGGGCCAACTTGCTGCATCGCTGAAATAATCACTGCCTGGCGACTTTTTTCAGCGGGATTACTTTCCAGTTGTTTATGGATATTGTCAATCATGACGATTGCTGCATCGACCATGGCACCGATAGCGACGGCAATCCCCCCCAGAGACATAATATTGGCTGTTAACTGTTGTGCAGACATAGGGATAAACGCTAACAGTATGGCAACTGGCAGACTCAGTATGACAATCAAGGAAGATCGAAAATGCATTAAAAAAAGCATGATAACGATTGAAACAATCAGTATCTCTTCAAGCAAAGTCAATTTAAGCGTATTAATCGCCTCGTCAATCAATCCTGAACGGTCATAGGTTGTGATGATTTCCACCCCTTCAGGTAGACTGCTTTTAATCTCACTCAAGCGTTGCTTAATACGATTAATCACATCTAATGCATCTTCACCATAGCGCATAATAACGATGCCACCGACCGTTTCACCTTCGCCATCCAGCTCAGCCAAACCTCTACGCATGGCGGGTCCCATAGAGACTTTAGCGATATCTCGCACACTAACAGGGATACCTGTCTGACTCACAGATAAGGCAATGGCTTCTATATCTGCAATAGATTTTATATATCCTCGGCCTCGAATAAAATGTTCATGCCCTGCAATTTCCAGTACCCTACCCCCCACATCATTATTGGATCGTCGAATCGCTTTTGCTACCTGATTCAGGCTTAATCCGTAATTGCTTAGTTTATTAGGGTCAACTGTAATTTGATATTCTTTCTCAAAACCACCAATCGCAGCGACTTCTGCAACCCCTTCAACTGACTCCAGCCAATAGCGCAATTTATAATCTTGCAAACTACGCAAATCTGCAAGATTCTGTTTACCCGATTTATCCACCAAGGCATATTGATACACCCAGCCAACCCCTGTGGCATCAGGTCCAAGACTTGGCTGTACCCCATCAGGTAAATCCGGTACGGCCGTATTAAGGTATTCCATTACCCTGGATCTCGCCCAGTAAATATCGGTATCATCTTTAAAAATCACATAAACAAAGCTTAAGCCCATAAAACTTTGTCCACGCACAAACTTAACATTAGGGGCTGAAAGTAATGCGGTTGTCAGCGGGTAAGTGATTTGGTCTTCAACCAGATCAGGACTACGGCCTGCCCATTCAGTATAAATAATCACCTGCACATCAGATAAATCAGGAATGGCATCTAACGGTGTATTCAGTAATGAGCGATATCCCCAGCCAGCCAGAAGCAGAGTAATAATAACGGTTAAGACGGCATGCCGCGCACAGTAGCCAATAATAGAGGAAATAACACCCATTGGTTTTTGCTGATTTACCATTGTGCTAAGCCTGCTTTCAATTTACTTTCTGCTGCGATTAAAAAGTTTCCAGAAGTTACCACTGTTTCACCAATCTTCAGTCCGTCAAGCACCTCAATCATGTCATTATTACGCAATCCTGTTTTAATTTTTCTGGGTAATAATCGACCTTCACCTTTATCAATAAAGACAATGCGTTGCTCTCCTGAATATATAACAGCTTGTTCTGGTACGATCATTCGTTCTCCCAGATCAACCTGTAAATTCATATTGGCATACATATTAGGACGTAATAATTTGTCAGTATTATTCAGTTGCACTCTTATCACAGCACTATGCGTTAGCGGATCCAATATTGAGTCAATATAAGTCACTGTTGCTGTATATGAATTGTCTGGCAATTCTGGCAGTGTAATTTTTGCTTCCATACCTACTTTAAGCCAGGGTAAATCTGACTCATACACTTCACCTTCTACCCAAACCGTGGATAAATCAGCCAAACGTAGTAACCTTGTTCCTATTTTGGCAGCAGAACCCGCTACAATATTTGTGTCGATAATCGTACCGTTAGCGGGGGATATGATTGGCAAATAATCGATAGCCCGTCCTCTTTGTTGTATAGTTTTAATTTGAGCTGAATGAATACCCCAACGCCTTAACCTTTTTTCCGCCGCTTTGCGCAGACCATAGGAATGGCTTTGTTTTAATGCATTCAGATACTCATCTTGTACTGAAAGCAGTTCTGGGCTGTATACCGTAAACAAGGTGTCGCCCTGATGTACTTGTTTACCCAAATAATCGGCATTTAATTTGCCTATCCATGCATCATATTTCAGTGAAATATCAGTGATTTTTGATTGATCGTAAGTGACTCTGGCACCCGCATAAATAGTTTTTATTAATGGCTGGCATACCACTTCAGTTGTGGTCACACCAATCAATTGTCTACGATAGTTATCAACTTTAAATGTTGCTGGTTTTTGTTCTGAAACTGAGGATTCTTTGGTTTGTAGCGTTAGCTTACTGGGTGTGGCCTGCTCTAGTTTCACGCCACTACGGCTGGTGTTCATATCAAACAAGGCTTGGGCTTTTCCCTGTGCTTCTGATTCAAGGGTAATAAATAGCGGCCAGCTACCATTCATAGGCAATGAATAGTGACCTTGATAAAGACCAGTCTGAAAATTTTCTATACTGACTTGCTCACGCATGGCTTGCATAGACCCCATCGCTGGCATTTCAGCATAGATATCCAGCTTTACATTGGTGACTGGCTGGTCATTATTGTCTCTAATCGCCAAGGTTAATTGATTATTACCAATTTTAGGCTTTTCTGGGTTTAGTTTTATCTGAATTTGGTAATTCCCTACCAGATGAGTCGGCCCTATCTCTTGTAATTTAACCGTGGTTTCTATCGATTGATTAACAAAAATAGTCGCTACAGCGATTAATAAAAATGCAACGATAACTAAGCTTATTTTGTTGACTGTTTTCATTGTGCAATGCGTCCTTTTTGCTCTAGTGTAGATAAAGTTTCTATAGTTCCCACAGCCTGCTCAAGCTCTGTAAAGCGTCGATGCACATTCGCTAAAGCCTGTTCTGTTTCCAGTTTTGTTTGCAATCGGTCTTTCTTACTATTGATTAAGCTTAAAAAATCACCTTTGCCAGACTGATAATCTGCCTTTGCTGCCGCAACCTTTTCATCAGCTAATGGAGATAACTGCTGACGATACAAGCGCAAAACATGCAAACTTTCTTCTGCAAGCGCATAAGCAATAGTCAATTCTTGTTTAATCAGGGCTTGCAAATCCATTTGTTGCCAATTTGCTTGTTGGCTATTCGCTTTAGCTTCTTGTTCAGCCGCTCGTCGCTTAGTTTGATCCAACGGTATATTGATGCCGACACCGATATTAAACCGTTTATCCTCATTATCCCAAAGGCTGTTATACCCTGCTGAGAGCTTAAAGTCAGGATAGTAGGCTAATGCGGCCAGGTCGGCTTCCGATTTATACCCCTTAATATTAGCTGCAATAGCTTTAAGCTCTGGGCGAGAATGCATCGCTTTGATTTGTAATTGCTCAAGATCAGGTAATTTACTGAAATCCCTCAGTTGCTGAGGTATGGCTAAAGGCGTATCGACGGGACGGTTAAGTAATGTATTCAATTGTGCCAGTCGTGTTTTCCTTTGCCGCTGTAACACTAGAGATTGATGTTTGAGTTGTACTAATTGCATCTCTGCACCTAAAACATCCTGTTTAGCTGCTCGGCCAGTACTGTATTGAGTCATGGTAATATCACGATACTCTTTTAATAGGCCTTGTTTTAGCTTATCAATGGCAATCGCCTGATGAATAAAATACCAATCAGCAAATAAAGACTTTGCGGAGCTTGCCAGCAATAATTGTAACCCCGCAATATCTTGTTGCCTGGTTTCAGCGTTATATTCTGCCGCTTTAGCTCGCAAATGTAATTTACCTGGAAATGGTAATTTTTGTGAAATTTCAAACCGTTGCCCAAATTCAGTTTTCCGAACATTAGATCCCTGGCTATCAATTGTAAAAGGTGCAAAGCTATATTTAAACTGAGGATCATCTAATGTGGATTGTTGATCAATCTTAGCGATAGACGCTTGCCAAGCGGCTTGAGCCATTTCTAATCGAGGGTTGGCTTCTAGCACGGCTGCCACTAGTTGCCTTGCAGATAAGGTATTCTCTGTTTTGGCCTCTTTAGCCATTGAGTTGCCTGAATGGAGTAACGCTAGCAACAATAGCATCGGCTGAACGGAGTAAAAAAACGTTTTCATTTAAATCTCTATAAGTTATTCATCCCATAAAATCAGCTGAGTTCAAAATATTTGAGCGACTCATTTAACAGGCTTATTCATACATACCTCTAAATCACTATAGTTAAGAAGTAATGCAGAACAAAAACATGCCCAATAATGGTGACACACATCATAGTGTTTTCACCACAGGGTAATGATTTACAACAAGAGATTCGGCCTAAAGACGTAGGCGACGGGTGAGTAGATAGGTTTGTTTGTCACCATTAAACATCAGTGACTCATCAACGACTGGTGAGAGTTGCGACAATAACGGCAAAGGTGTCTGTATAAACAGTCCAGCAGAAATATCGGGAGGTGGCTGCGGGCAATTAAGTAATAGAGTCAGGCAATCAACTGTTGAGACTGCATTCATCATGCCCGCATCATTCAGAATGTCATAACTCACTTCACAACAACTGGTTTTTTCTAGCTGTTCATTCATATCGCAAGTTGCAGCCATTGGACAAACAGTAGAACTATGCTCTCCACAACAACAAACATGGCTGGGCTTATCTTCCATAGAATCACAGGCATACAATAATTGTATTTGTGAAAATAACGCAGCAAATAACAACAAAATGCTAAGTATGCGACGTAAATTGAGGTTGCGGAAGAGAGTCATCTGTTTATCCTAATTGAATAGGATATAGCATGCAACAAAGATTGAGAGGAAGATGTATTTATGGGCTTTATACCCTCAAGAAACCTCTGATCAAGTCCAATTATTTTTAGCATTCAAATAATTAATTTTAAAAAAACATCCATGTTTATTATTATCCCTGAGTGACTACCCTTGATTATTCAAAAGTGACTGAGCCAACACTTGCACTGTTATCTCTTCCAATCGCTATGGCTGCATTGCCTTTGTTGTAAGACTTATTCACCACAATACTTTTATTGATTCTTGCGTTTTTAATCGCAACTGATCCTACACTTGCTGTATTGCCTCGACCGATAGCAATCGCTGCGTTACCTTTATTCATTGATTTATTAACAATAATACTTTTATTGATTCTGGCATTTTTCGCTTCGATTGAACCCACATTAGCCGAGTTATCACGTCCTATCGCTATTGCAGCATTGCCTTTATTAAGCGATTTATTAACGATGATGCTTTTGTTTACTCTAGAATCCTTAAGTGCTACTGAACCTACATTTGCTGAATTGTCTTTACCAATGGCAATCGCTGCATTGCCTTTATTCATAGACTTGTTAACAATGATGCTTTTATTTACTGTTGATTTAGCCATCGCGTTAAATGAAAGAACTGATGCGATGGTTAATACTGCTACTGATGTTAAAGTTTTCATGATCTTGTACCTTGGTAATTTAGAGGAGTAATGTTTTTCTCAAAACGTGGTTCTATGATACAAATTCAATGAAAATAAAAATATGACGTGTTCACCTTAATTTTGTGACTTATTTCCCAAGGGAATAATTAAGGGTTTAAAAAATGATACTGGTTATTTGATTTTTTCTTCATATGTCATGCATTATTTCAATGCTAGTGACTGTAGTTATAATCTTAATATGACTATGAACAAAAAACAGCTTGTTCATTTCTGAAGTTGTTTCCATTCTGTTTTTCAAGACTGTTGACAGCAGGACAGAAAACTTAGAGCTGTTTTTTTAAAAATGATGCTCTATTCGGAGACTTAATAATCAACTCTGGAATAGAGGCCAACCCTAACTGAGCATCTACCCCACCTGCTTTTACCGCTTCCTTTGGCATACCATAAACAACACATGATGCTTCATCTTGAGCAACAGTCAATGCTCCAGTATTATGTAGCTCTTTCATCCCTTTCGCTCCATCATCCCCCATACCAGTCATAATAATACCAATGGCATTCTTCCCAGCTGCCTGTGCTGTTGATCGGAATAAAACATCAACAGAAGGTTTATGACGACTAACCAATGGCCCATCTTTCACTTCTACACGATATTGAGCCCCGCTACGCCGCAACAGCATATGTTTACCTCCGGGAGCAATCA
>WTAY01000183.1 GCA_013139345.1 Methylophaga sp.
ATATGTTGGATCGCAAGCTATTACTTGCCATTATTGAAAAATTCGAAGGTGGCCCTGTTGGTGTAGATAATTTAGCCGCAGCGATTGGTGAAGAGCGAGGCACAATTGAAGATGTGTTAGAGCCATTTCTCATTCAAGAAGGTTTTATTATGCGAACACCTAGAGGTCGAGTTGCCACCAAACGTGCATGGTTACACTTAGGCCTATCGCCTGCTTTGGCTGATGATATTAATGATTGATTTTGAATGGCCGATCCGCGTTTATTATGAAGATACCGATAGTGGTGGTGTTGTTTATCATTCCAACTATCTCAATTTCATGGAACGAGCTCGTACTGAGTGGCTGAGAAGCTTGGGTTTTGAGCAAGATGATTTAATTACCGAACATCAGTGCATTTTTGCTGTACATTCAATGCAGCTAAAGTTTAAACGTCCTGCAAAATTTAATGATTCCTTGATAGTTCGCTCACAGTTAATTAAAGCCGTGGGTGCTAGAATGGAATTTGAACAAAAAATTGTTCGTGATGGTGAACTGTTGTGTGAAGCAGCGGTCAAAATCGCGTGTTTAGATGTAAACCGGTTTCGACCTAAGTCGTTACCTTCCTTTATTTTGACGGAGATTACAAAGTGAGCGCCGATCTTTCTTTGATAACCCTTATTTCTGAAGCTAGTTTATTAGTGAAATTGGTCATGCTGACCTTGTTAATTATATCTATGTATTCATGGATGTTGATTTTCAAGAAACATGGTGAAATTTCTCAAGCAAAGCAAGATGCAGACAAATTTGAAGACAAATTTTGGTCAGGAAATGAACTTAACAACCTTTATGAAGACATCTCGTCAAGACCACATGCAAGTCATGGTATGGAAGGTATTTTTGAAGTTGGTTTTAAAGAGTTTGTACGTTTAAAAAAATCATCGTCAGATCCTGCTTTAGTTTTAGAAGGTGCACAACGTGTAATGCGAATTTCTTTGGCACGAGAAATTGATCGTTTAGAAATGTCACTGCCTTTTCTTGCCACCGCAGGTTCTACCAGTCCATATATTGGTTTGTTTGGTACGGTGTGGGGAATTATGAATTCTTTCCGTGCATTAGGTGATGTTCAGCAAGCCACTTTAGGCATGGTTGCTCCAGGTATTGCCGAAGCGCTTATTGCGACTGCAATGGGGCTGTTTGCCGCGATTCCAGCGGTTGTTGCTTATAATAAATATTCACATGAAGTTGAGCGATTGATTAACCGTTACGATACCTTTTTAGAAGAATTTTCTTCTATTTTACAACGTCAACACAGCTAATCACGAGTTACGATATGGCTGCTTATAGACCAAGACAACGCCGTAAACCAATGGCTGAAATCAACGTAGTACCTTATATTGATGTGATGTTGGTATTGTTAATTATCTTTATGATTACTGCACCAATGCTAACTCAAGGTATTAATGTTGATTTGCCTCAAGCCTCCGCAAATGTTGTTGAAACACCTGATGAGAATAGTGAGCCCTTAGTCGTGTCTGTTGATGCGGCAGGACTTTTTTATGTTGCGATTGGTGATAAACAAGATCAGCCGATTGATGCCCAGTTGTTGATGACAAAAGTGGCAGCAGTATTACGACGAAGCCCAAATACACCGATTATGATTAAAGGTGATAGTGCTGTTAATTATGGCCAAGTAGTCACTGCAATGGCTTTATTACAAAAGGCGGGTGCACCGAGTGTGGGCCTCATTACCAAACAACCTGAAGTGGCAGGTGAAAAATAGGATGATTGATAATATTCTGGCAGGAAGCTACTCACTACTATTACATGCCGTGCTTTTAGGTTTATTCATCATTGGCATGGACTCGTCATCTAAACCTCATTTTGTGGCTCCAAAGAAAGTGGATATTGTGCAAGCTACTGTGATGGATGAAGCGCAAGTATTAGAAGAAATGATGCACTTGCAAGAGCTTGAAGATAAAAAGCTGCAAGAAGAGAAAGAGAGACAAACAAAAGTAGATGAAAAATTAGAAGAAACGCAAAAAGAGCTAGCGCGCAAAGAACGGGAATTTCTTGATCAGCAAGAAAGAGCAAAAATTGAGCAACAACAGCGTGATGTAAAGACTCAACAAGAGCAGGATAAAATCAAACAGCTTGAGCAGCAGCGTAAGCTTGAAGATGACAAACGTATAAAGGCTGAGCAAGCTCGTAAAGTGGAAGAAGATCGTACAAAAAAAGCTGAACAAGCACGTAAGTTGGAAGAAGATCGCAAACAAAAAGCCGAACAAGATCGTTTGCTTGCTGAAGAGTTAAAACAAAAAGCGGATAAAAAACGAAGAGAAGCGGAAGAAAAGCAACGTATAGCAGAAGCCGATCGTAAAGTTGAAGAACAACGACAACGTGATGCAGAAAGAAAAGCACAACAAGCTGAAGAAGATGAGAAAAAACGACTTGCAAAATTAGAGCAAGATCGTAAAAAGGCAGAAGCACTTAAAAAGAAAAAAGAAGCCGAAAGACAGATGCAAGACAGTCTTGCAGAAGAGTTTGCAAAAGAAGCACAAGAGCGTGAAGCGACACGAGTTGCAGGTATTGTCGATATTGTGGTGTTACAGATTAAGCAAAAAGTGAAACGTAACTGGAATCGTTCTGGTGCCACGAAGAGTGGGCTTGAAGTAACCCTACATGTAAAATTGATGCCAGGTGGTGATGTTAAGCAAGTTTCTGTTATTAGAAGTAGTGGTAATGCCATTTTTGATCGTTCTGCTGAAACAGCCGTTTATAAAGCGGCACCATTACCTCAACCGAAAGATCCTAAAGCGGCTGCAGAGTTGCGTGATTTTCAATTTGTTTTTAAACCAGAGTAAGAAGGTGAAATAATGACTAAACGATGGTTAGCCTCATTTTGGCTATTAGCACTACTTTTACCGTGGCAGGCTCAGGCATTAATTATTGAGATTACGGGCGGTTCAGAAGCTGCACTTCCTATTGCTATAGTTCCTTTTGGCAGTGAAGGTTTTTCTGCTCCGGAAGATATTTCTGCTGTTATTCAAAATGATTTATCGCGTAGTGGTCGTTTTTCACCTTTGCCAGAAAGTGATTTAATTTCTTCACCTCATGAAAAATCTGAGATTAATTTTAAGGATTGGCGTTTATTACGTTCAGAAGGCTTATTGGTTGGCAAAGTGAGCAGTGTCGATGGCGAGACATATCAGGTTCAATTTCAGCTATTTGATGTATATAAAGGTCAGCAATTAGTGGGTAAACGTTATCAGGTACCTGCATCAGGACTTCGTCGCTTAGCCCATCAAATTTCTGACCAAGTGTATCAAGCCTTAACAGGAGAGATAGGCGTGTTTTCAACACGATTAGCATTTGTCTCTGTTAGAGATAATAGCGATGGAAGCAAACGTTATACCTTACAAGTCTCAGACTCTGATGGTGCGAACCCGAGAACTGTTCTGCAATCTAAACAACCTATTTTGTCACCTAATTGGGCATCTGATGGTGAGCGTTTAGCCTATGTCTCATTTGAAAATGGAAAGGCAGAAGTCTTTGTACAAGAAATGCGTAGTGGACGACGAAATTCAGTTGCAGCGTTTAAAGGTTTAAATAGTGCGCCAGCATGGTCTCCAGATGGAAAAAAACTAGCATTAACATTATCGAAAGCAGGTAATCCAGAAATCTATGTGTTGGAGTTAGCATCAGGTAAATTATCTCGTGTTACTCATAACTCACAAGCCATTGATACGGAAGCTGTGTGGATGCCAAATAGCAGAGAGTTATTATTTACCTCAGATCGAGGCGGTCGCCCGCAAATTTATAAAGTATCTGCAGACGGTGGTCGAGCAAAACGAGTTACATTTGAAGGCCGATATAATGCCTCGCCTGACATCTCATCAGATGGTCGAACGCTTGCGATGGTGCACGGCTTAAATGGACAGTTTTATATTGCAGTACAAGATTTAGATTCTGGGGCAGTGCTTGTCTTGACTGAAACTGGACGCGATGAATCACCAAGCTTTGCGCCTAATGGTCGTATGATCCTGTATGCTACCGAGAAAAATAGTCATGGCGAATTAGCTGCAGTATCTGTTGATGGTCGAATTCATCAACGTTTAGGTGAATCAGATCGTGATGTACGTGAACCTGCATGGTCACCAATACGAAAATAATGGGATCCTTTGAGGAGAGTTTAAAATGAAATTATTAAAATTAACAGCTGGATTATTGACGTTAATATGGCTCACTGGTTGTACTACTTTGGGTGGAAATAAAGAGTCGGATGCAGGTGCTGCAGGTAGTGATGTTGTTGTTGAAGATCGCAATGCAGACACGTCAGGGATTGATGGTGAGAATGCATCAGGTTCTGATATTGATGGTGGTGCAGAAACTCTGGTTATTGCCGGTGAAGAGCAATTTCAAGGCGGTGACGTATTAGATGATCCGAATAGTCCATTATCAAATCGTGTTGTTTATTTCGAATATGATAGCAGTACAGTTAGAGAAGAAGACTTAACAACATTAGAGGCACATGCTGCTTACTTGGGTGAGAACCCAAGCGTGACAATTCGTTTAGTTGGCCATACCGACGAACGTGGGTCACGAGAATATAATCTTGCTTTGGGCGAACGTCGTGCACTGTCTATTCGTCAGACTTTGATGTTGCAAGGTGCAAGTGTTAAACAATTTCAAGTAACAAGCTTTGGTGAAGAGCGTACCGATGTTGAGGGTCATGATGAAGCTGCATGGCAACAAAACCGTCGCGTTGAATTGAATTACGTAGGACGTTAGAAATGATGAAAATGGCTAAAAAATCATTGATTGTTGCAATGATGTTATCACCTTTGATGGCAAATACTGTTTGGGCTGATGAAGCAGCTTTGACACAACGAATTGATCGTTTAGAGCGAATTATTCAAGGACAAGGACTTGTTTCATTGCTAGGGCGTGTCGATCAATTACAAAATGAAATTCAGCGTTTGAATGGTGAAAATGAATCATTAAGTCATGAATTAGAAATGATGAAAAAACGTCAACGTGATTTGTACTTAGATATTGACCAACGTTTACAAGCTCAGTCTGTCATTGCACCGATACCTACTGTAATTCCAGAAATGAATACGGTACAAGAAACGACAGCAGTCGAGAGTAGTGATATTACAGCAACAGTACCTGAAGTGGCAGAAGTTCAAGTTGAAAATGCAACAAATGCTGAGACAGTAGTGGTTCCTGAGGCGACTCCCGTTGCCGTAGAAAATGGTGAGGCAGCCTATCAATCAGCGTTGCAAACATTGCGTAGTGGGCAATATGAACAAGCAATTACAGCATTATCTGCATTCCCAGAGCAGTACCCGCAAAGCAGCTATCTACCCAATGCGTATTACTGGCAAGGTGAAGCCAATTATGTTTTGCGTCACTTTGATTTAGCGATTGCTGCTTTTCAAACTGTTCTTGATCGCTTCCCAGAGAGCAGTAAAGTTGCCGATGCGACCTTGAAGAAAGGCTTTAGTCAATATGAGTTAGAGCAGCTAGAGTTAGCTACTGCAACATTAACAGGTGTTATTGAACAATATCCTAATACTTCAGCAGCACGTTTAGCAAAAGTTAGACTAGATCGAATCAAACAAGCTACACGATAAATCGTTTTATAGTTCGGAAGAAGATATGGCACAGTGCCGCATTACAGAAATATTCTATTCACTACAAGGTGAGACTCGAACGGTTGGTTTACCAACAGTTTTTGTTCGCTTAACAGGGTGTCCTTTACGCTGTACGTATTGTGATACTGCCTATGCCTTTCATGGTGGTGAAAAAAGAGATATCAATGATATCGTAGATGAAGTCAGTACTTATAAGTCTCGCTACATTACAGTGACCGGCGGAGAGCCTCTAGCTCAAGTGACATGTCATGAATTATTGTCATCGCTGTGCGACCTTGGCTCTGAAGTTTCACTAGAAACTAGCGGAGCGATGGATATTACTGCTGTTGATCCTCGCGTAGTTATCGTGATGGATTTAAAGACACCGGCATCTGGTGAAGAATCGAAGAATAAATACGACAATATCGCCAAGCTCAAACAGCAAGATCAGCTGAAATTTGTTATTTGTGATCGAAATGATTATGACTGGGCATGTCAGAAGTTAGCAGAATATGATCTAGCTAATCGCTGTGAAGTCTTATTTTCACCGGTACATGGTGAACTCAAACCTGCCGAGCTTGCTGATTGGATTGTTGAAGATAACTTACCGGTAAGAATGCAGATCCAAATACATAAATACCTGTGGGGAGATGAACAAGGCCGATGAAACGAGCAGTAGTACTTCTATCAGGCGGACTTGACTCCGTTACAGCCTTGGCAATTGCAAAAGAACAAGGTTATGAATGTTATACCCTGAGTTTCAACTATGGTCAGCGTCACGATGCTGAGCTTGTTGCAGCTGAAAGGCTGTCTAAGCAAATCGGCGCTATAGAACATAAGGTAATCAATATTGATTTGAGATCCATCGGAGGGTCTGCCTTAACAGATAATAGTATTGATGTGCCTGAAGAGCATCATGATGGGATTCCTGTAACGTATGTGCCTGCGAGAAACACAGTGTTCTTGTCGATTGCACTAGGTTGGGCAGAGGTATTATCAGCACAGTCTATATATATAGGTGTGAATGCCGTTGATTATTCAGGATACCCAGATTGCCGTCCTGAATTTATAACAGCCTTTGAACAGTTAGCCAATCTAGCCACCAAAGCAGGTGTAGAAGGACAGAAGCTTACAATTCAATCACCACTTATGAAAATGAGCAAAGCCCAAATTATTAAAGAAGGAATGCGCTTAGGTGTGGACTATAGCCAAACTATCTCATGTTATCAGGCGGATAATCAGGGGCTTGCTTGTGGTAAATGTGATTCATGTCATTTTAGAAAAGAAGGCTTTAATCAAGCTGAAGTGAGTGACCCTACACGTTATCAATAGCGTGACAGCTCGGTTGGGAAGGCTTAGTTACAGTCTCTAAGGCTTACTTAATCAATAAAGATAAAAAAAGTTCGTATAAAGGCTTGCCATTTCTTCAAAATAGAGTATTATTTCGCGTCTTGGTTTGGGCCGTTAGCTCAGTTGGTAGAGCACCGGACTTTTAATCCGATGGTCCCGCGTTCGAGTCGCGGACGGCCCACCAAACTTATATAGATGATTGTTTGA
>WTAY01000231.1 GCA_013139345.1 Methylophaga sp.
AAGACTTACGCTCTTGTTCTTTACTGATTCGCTGTTCAAGCTCTACACGCTCTTTATCGAGCATTGCGTCATATTCATTCTCATACTGTTCAATAAGGTGATGAGATAAACCATCAGCTAGAGGGAACGCACTATCGCAGTGTGGACACGTTATGCTGTCGTCTGCATTTAAGATGATTTTTTGACTCATTTCTTATTCTTCTCCCTTCGTGAAGCATGATTTAGTTAAGGCTAAAAAGTAAGCAGTAGATAAACCTGCTGAACCAAAGATCATACACATCACCACAATTTGATAATGTGCGGCGATAATTGGCGAAACGCCCGACAGTATTTGACCTGTCATCATACCTGGCAATGCCACTAAACCAACTGCAAATAAGGAATTCACAACAGGAATAAATGCAGCATTAAAGGCGATTGTTCTCGCTTGTAAATAAGGCACATCGCGTTGTATCTCAGCATGTAATCGTTCGGCAGCCAAGCTGACACTATTCATAGAGTTCGCGAAGATCATACCCGCCAGCGGAATCATATATTGAGGTTCAAACCAAGGTTCTAAACTTATTACGCCTTGTGTAACTAACAATAATGTGACACCACCGCCACATAATATCGACCAAAAAGCATGGCGAAAAAGCTGTGCTCGCTTCTCTTTTATCGTACCTAATGCAATCCAACTTGCAGCAGTGACCATGACAAACATAACAGCCATCACTAACCATGCACTTTCAGCCTGAAAGATAGTGGTTAATACATACCCCACCAGCAATAATTGCACTAGCATTCGAATTACGGCATAAATGGCATTCGCTGAGTTTAATGACCATTTATAAAGAATAACAAGGACAAGCACAACGGGGATAAATGCCAATGCTAAATTAAATGTTGGAATAATTTGAAGTGATTCAATCATGACGCTAGGTTAATTCTTTAATAATTGAGACGATTGAAAACGAACATTTCAATAAAATAAAAGGCAGGGAAAAAAGAAATAGCGTTAATAATCTAGAATGCTTTCTAAAAAATATATAAGCCTTACCTTTTTTTTTCAGTACTAAGAAATAAACACTGACAAATAGACATATCACAAAGATATCAAAGCCGAGTACAAATAAATTCATCACAATAGTTTAAATTCTCACAGGATGGGTATATACCCATAATAAATGCAGATACAGGGCTTACAGCTCTCGTCATTCTCAAATGTTACCCAGTCAAGCTGAGCACAAGCTTTATCGAGAATCTATTGTATTAAGCAGATCCCAGCTAAAAGCATGCTGGGATGACAAAATAAAAAAACTGCATCTTGAATGATAACGGGTATATGACAATCAATAAAACAATCTATTATACTATTGAAGTCATTCAATCGATTCAAATATGGAAAAACAATGGAAAAAGAAGATAGATGTGCCGCCTACCCTCATGAGTTTCTAATGATGAATTTGTCCGTCTTTCATTTATTAGTACCACTTGTCGCTTTGAGCAGTGACTATATCAAGGGTATTCTTATTGCCTCACTTTCTGGCTCTATTTTGACCTTACTTTGGATTGTGAAAAAAGCACGTGTTACTTGCTGTAAAGCGTCAACAGAGAGGCCTTTAGTAAAAGCACACTGGCAACAAGCATGGAAGCGCAGTCAGTTTTTACTGATTGGCTATGCTATTTCTGCAAGCATATTACTAATAGGCTGGTTCTTTGCTTCCTCACAATCAGATCCAAATATGTTTGATATTTTGTTAGCCGTATTTAGTTGGATTGCAGCTATACCTTTGATTTTTATCATCTTCGGCTTATTTGTACTATCTACTGTTTCATCCGCTCGTGCAAAACGAGGGGAGTTTCCTAAAAAGTCTGCTTTAGCTCTAGGTTCAGAAACAGACTGACTAAATATTAAATAGCCATAAAGAACAAGGACCCATATGGGACTGAGTTCCAACCTACATTTTAAACCTTGTAGGTTGGAATTCAGTCCAAATGTTCTAACAATGCAGTCTACAAAGACGCGTTGTATTCAGCCATTTCATTAAAGTTTAAATAACGATAAATCTCATCTGACATCGGCTCTATTCCCGCCACTCGTTCCATATACTCTGCTACTGTTGGTAGTTTACCCATACTTGCAACAACCGCTGCTAACTCAGCAGAAGATAAATACACATCAGCACCATTACCTAAACGATTAGGGAAGTTACGAGTTGAGGTTGATACCACTGTTGCATTATCAGCAACACGTGCTTGGTTCCCCATACATAATGAACAACCTGGTGTTTCAGTGCGAGCACCTACACGACCAAAAGTACTATAAACACCTTCTTCCGTTAGTTGATGCTGGTCCATTTTTGTCGGTGGCGCAATCCACAATTTTGTCGGTAAGTTGCCCATATTCTCAAGCACTTTTCCTGCCGCACGATAATGACCAATATTTGTCATACATGAACCGATAAAGACTTCATCAATCTCTACACCCGCTAATTCAGATAGCAGTTTCACATCATCAGGATCATTCGGACACGCTAGAATAGGCTCTTTAATGTCATTCAAATCAATCTCGATAATTTCAGCATATTCAGCATCAGCATCACGTTCTAATAATTGAGGATCAGCTAACCATGCTTTCATTGAATCGATACGACGCTGTAATGTACGAGCATCTTCATAACCTTCAGCAATCATCCACTGTAATAAAGCAACATTTGAGTTTAAGAACTCAATGATCGGTTCTTTATTTAAATGAACAGTACACCCATTTGCTGAACGTTCTGCTGAGGCATCCGATAATTCAAATGCTTGCTCAACTTTAAGGTTAGGCATACCTTCAATTTCTAATACACGACCATTGAAGATGTTTTTCTTACCTTTCTTTTCAACGGTTAATAAACCTTTTTGTATTGCTACATAAGGAATCGCATTCACCAAATCACGTAATGTAATGCCCGGTTGCATTTCACCTTTGAAGCGAACCAAAACTGATTCAGGCATATCTAAAGGCATTACACCGAGGGCGGCACCAAAGGCAACAAGACCAGAACCTGCAGGGAAGCTAATGCCAATTGGGAAACGTGTATGTGAATCACCACCTGTACCGACAGTATCAGGCAACACCATGCGGTTTAACCATGAATGGATAACGCCATCACCCGGACGTAACGACACACCAGCACGAGTGCTAATAAAGTCAGGTAATGAATGTTGTAGTTTGATATCAACTGGTTTTGGATAAGCGGCTGTATGACAAAAAGACTGCATCACTAAATCAGCTGAAAAGCCAAGACATGCTAGTTCTTTAAGTTCATCACGTGTCATCGCACCCGTTGTATCTTGAGAACCTACCGTTGTTACTTTAGGTTCACAATATGTACCTGGACGCACACCTTCAACACCACACGCCTTACCTACCATTTTCTGAGCTAAGGTAAACCCTTTTCCTGTATCAGTAGGCGGTACAGGACGAACAAAGACATCAGAAGGGTCTAAACCTAGTGTTTCACGTGCTTTATCTGTTAAGCCACGACCGATTATTAAAGGAATTCGGCCACCAGCACGCACTTCATCTGCTAATGTTGTAGGACGCATATCAAATGTTGAAACAACATCGTCCGCTTCATTAGTGATTTTACCTTCATACGGGTAAATTGTAATGACATCACCCGTGTTTAAGTTAGCCACATCACATTCGATAGGTAAGGCACCCGAGTCTTCAGCTGTATTAAAGAAGATAGGGGCTATATTTGTTCCTAATACCACACCACCTTGACGCTTATTAGGCACAAACGGAATATCAGTCCCCATATGCCACAATACAGAGTTAATTGCAGACTTACGAGATGACCCCGTACCAACCACATCACCCACATACGCTAATGGATGGCCTTTTTTCTTCAGCTCAGCAATATCATCTAATGGTGTGTCCATTGTCTTTATTAACATTGATTTTGCATGTAATGGAATATCAGGACGACTCCATGCTTCTGTCGCAGGTGACAAATCATCAGTATTAGTTTCACCAGCAACTTTAAACACTGTCACGGTTATGCTTTCAGGTAATTTTGGACGAGATGTAAACCATTCAGCGTCAGCCCATGATTGCACAACGCGTTTAGCGTAATCATTGCTTACTGATTTTTCAATAATGTCATGGTACGCATCATAAACAAGTAATGTTTTTGATAAGGCAGTCTCTGCTGTTGCAGCAGTAGTATCGTCATCTAATAAATCAATAAGTGTCTCAATATTGTAGCCACCCATCATCGTGCCCAATAACTCAGTTGCCTTAACTACATCAATCAATGAACAAGAGACATTGCCTTTAGCAACATCGGTTAAAAAACCTGCTTTAACGTAAGCAGCTTGATCAACACCAGGTGGTACACGGTGGATCAATAAATCTAATAACTCTTCTGTAGCATCTGATTTAAGTAAATCAACTAATGCAGATACTTGTTCTGCATCCAATGCTAATGGTGGCAAACCTTCTTGAGCACGTTGTTCAACGTGTTTTTGATATTCATTCAGCACGTAGCTAACTCCAATGATTTAGATATTTATTACAGCATTTTAACATGCTCTCCGAAGATAACCCGAGATCTGATATAATTTGTCGCATTATTTTTGCTTATTTTGGAGCTTTCGTGGAAAACAATCTTACTTCACTTACCGCTATATCACCCGTTGATGGTCGCTATGCAGATAAAACAAAAGCCTTGCGCCCTTATTTTAGTGAATATGGCTTACTTCGCGCGCGCGTTGAGGTTGAAGTTCGTTGGTTACACCTATTAGGTGCAAATGATGATATTGCTGAAGTTCCTAAACTAAGTAGTGATGCTGAGGCATTCCTAAACAATATCGTGACGAACTTCTCTGTTGAAGATGCCGCAGAAATCAAAGATATTGAACGCACTACAAACCATGATGTGAAAGCGGTTGAATACTTTATTAAACGTAAATTCAAAGCAAATGAAGAATTGGATAAAGTAAATGAATTTGTTCACTTTGCCTGTACATCTGAAGATATCAATAATACCTCTTACGGCATCATGCTTAAAAATGCCCGTGAAGATATCATTTTGCCTGAGATGGACACATTGATTGGTGCTATTCGCAAACTTGCTATTGAACATGCTGAAACACCAATGATGTCACGCACACATGGTCAGCCAGCATCACCAACAACATTAGGTAAAGAGATGGCCAATGTTGTTCACCGTTTAGAACGTCAACGTACACATGTTGCTGCTGTATTACTTTACGGAAAAATGAATGGTGCGGTAGGTAATTACAACGCACATTTATCAGCTTATCCTGATGTTAACTGGCCAATGATGGCTGATGCCTTTGTAACCGGTTTAGGTTTACAGTGGAACAAGTACACAACACAAATTGAGCCACATGATTATATGGCTGAATTATTCCAAGCAACGATGCGTTTCAACACGGTATTGATTGATTTCTGTCGTGATATTTGGAGTTATATCTCTATTGGTCACTTCAAACAAAAAACAGTGAAAGGTGAAATTGGTTCTTCAACCATGCCGCATAAAGTGAACCCTATCGACTTTGAAAATGCCGAAGGTAACTTAGGTTTAGCAAATGCTATGTTTGATCACTTAGCAAACAAGCTGCCTATTTCTCGCTGGCAGCGTGATTTAACCGACTCAACGGTCTTACGTAATGTCGGTGTTGGTTTTTCATACTCTATCTTGGCGTATAGCTCAGCACTGAAAGGCATTAGTAAGCTTGATCCTAATCCTGCATCGATGGCAGCTGATTTGGATGCAAACTGGGAAGTGCTGGCTGAGCCAATTCAAACAGTTATGCGTCGCTACGGTATTGAAAACCCGTATGAGATATTAAAAGAACTAACTCGTGGTCGTCGTGTTAATGCTGAGATCATGCTTGAGTTTATTAATGGTTTAGAACTTCCTGAAGAAGCAAAAGAAAGTCTACGCCAACTAACCCCTGCAAACTACGTTGGTAATGCAGCGGAACAAGCTCGTAACTGTTAATTATGACGACACATCCCTACCCTCAATCTAAATCGGAGCGAATCCGCTTTGAGGGTCGGGATGAAGCGCGTGCGCTTGTATTAGACATGGCGCAGCAAGCCAAACGTCAGATTTGCATTTTCGGTCGAGATATTGATTCAATATTGTTTGATAACCCTGAATTTATTGACTGCGTTCAGAACCTCGCTCTAAGAAGCTCTCAAACGGAAGTAAAGATTCTCGTACATGACACCTTAGTCAACATGCAACGTGATCACCGACTTATCCCCTTAGCTCAACACTTAACCAGCTCCATCCATGTCCACAAGACGGCAAAGCAACATCGCGACTCGCAACAGACATTATTGCTAATCGATGATTTTGCTTATTTAAACTGTCCACGGGCAACCGTCTATGATGGCTATGCTTGTCTGTATGACCGGTTAGAAGTTCGCCAATTACAACAGAAGTTCGACAAAATGTGGGGACAAAGTAGCCCTGATATTGGAGTAAGGCGATTGCACTTATGAAGCGGCGCCTAATCTTCGTTCTTTTTAGCCTATTCAGTACAGTGCTGTTAGCTGAACAAAATATCGAAACTATTCAGCTCAATCATAGGTTAACCACTGAAGTATTACCTGAGATTCAAGCATTTTTACCCAAGAATGCAACAGCACGTGCATTTAATGACTACATTATTCTAAAGGCAAGCCCAGCTGTTCTCAAAGAAGTAAAACAACTGATTAACCAACTTGATACCCCTCTTCAACGTCTTAAGATCAGTGTATTAAGAACAAATGAACAATTATCAAACCACGCAAGTCGACAAATCGGTGCTGATATTGAGATAAGTGATGACGGCGCTTCTGGTCATGCATCAGTAAAAACATGGTCTACACACTCTGTCAGAAATAAAGACCAACATTATCAGGCACAAGGCATTGCAGGTAAGCCAGTTATAATTTCCTTGGGGCAAGAGATCCCACAAAAAGAACAAGACATCGTTATCTTTGCCAATGGTTCTATTGGCGTACAATCATCAACGCACTACATCAGTATCGAAAGTGGTTTTCAGGCTGTGGCCAGAATATTACCGAATCATCAAGCCATCATTGATATTCACCCTCGGTTTAGTCAACTTTCTAAACGTAATGGCATGATTGAAACCAGTGATATTCTCACTAGCATTGCTGGCCCCGTCGGTACTTGGATAGAGTTAGGCCACATTGATAACGAAAACAATATTGAAAAACAAGGTGCAACACGTTACCGTAGCCACCGAAAACGTCAACAGACTATCTATATCAAAGTCGACCCATTATAAAAATTAGAGAACCCATGGATATAAAACAAGCCATTACTGAACGTCGTTCTATCAAACATTATGATACCGAGCATAGTATGAGCGATGCTGAAATCAAAGAGTTGATGGAACACGCAATCCTATCGCCTACGGCTTTTAATATTCAGCACTGGCGTTTTGTTAACGTCCAAGACAAAAACAAACGTCAACAAATCCAAGATGCAAGCTGGGGTCAAGCTCAAGTCACAGAATCATCATTATTATTAGTACTTTGTGCCGATCTTAATGCGTGGGAAAAACAACCTGAACGCTACTGGAAAGAAGCGCCTGAAGAAGTTCAAGGTTTCTTACTACCCGCTATTGAAAACTATTACACCAACCATCACCAAGCTCAACGTGATGAATGTATTCGTTCTACCAGCATTGCAGCAATGAATATCATGTTGATGGCAAAAGGCATGGGCTACGATAGTTGCCCAATGGATGGCTTTGATTTTGATGCCGTCGCAAAAATTATAAATCTGCCACACGACCACATCATTACCATGATGCTCACTGTCGGTAAAAAGAAAACAGATGCTAGGCCTCGTTCAGGTCAATTGCCTCTTGAAGAAGTATTGATTACGGATGCTTTTTAAGCGTAATTAAAACTCATTATATACCCGTAATCATTCAATATGCAGTTTTTTACTTCGTCATCCCAGCATGCTTCTAGCTGGGATCTGCTTAATACAGTAGATTCTCGATAAGAGCATTCGAGAATGACGGGAACTGTAAGCCCTGC
>WTAY01000214.1 GCA_013139345.1 Methylophaga sp.
TCACCTCGAGGAGTATCAGTACGATGAGTCCAGCGATACGGTGATAAATAGCTTAAAAAGCGTAGGGGGCGTAATAAATGTGTGGCTTGAATAAATTCATCTAACCGATGTTTAGCAAGCACATGATTGATTTGAATTAAACGAAAAAGATGACGTAGTTTCATGAGTGTAGTCTTTTAATTCGAGCTTCGATTCGGTCACTATCGGCACGTAATGTATCTATATCAGCCATATAGTCATTGATTTGGGATTTGTCAGGCAGTATGCGTACTTCTTCTTTTAGATATTCAGCAGTCGTTTCTTGTAATGAATTATGTGTTTCCTTTACCCAACGAGTGGCTTGTCTAATACCATGTGCAATAGGGTAAGAAAGGGTATCGCCAGTGACTTTGGCTAGTTGAGCTTCCCAATCAAAATCAAACCCTTCTAATAAATCACGGAGTTGTTTGGCAAACTGTACATCACCATGAATATCGATCTCAGATGAGAATAGGCTTTCAGGATCACTACCTAGTTTAGCGAGGGTAAGTGCTTTTCCTGAAATAGTGAGATCAGCGGGATGTTCTGAATGAGTAGATAAATGTATTTGTTGTTGTAGAACAGAGGCATTAATTATTTTATCAAAATCACTAATAACGATGGTGATACAACGTTGTTCAAACTGCGTGAGTTTAGCTTTTGTTTCAAGATCTTGTGATAGCGCTATATTTATCGCCAGCTCAATGGGTTTGAGTAAACTCAAAATTTATAACCACTATGTAAGGCAACAATACCTGCACTCATATTATGATAATCACAACGTTCAAAACCGGCATCGCTCATCATGTTTTTCATAGTTTCTTGATCAGGATGCATTCGAATTGATTCTGCTAAATAACGATAACTTTCTTCATCATTGGAAAATAACTTACCTATTTTAGGCAAAAGTTTGAATGAATACGTATCGTATATCGGTGCTAACCATTCAGATGGTTTAGAAAATTCTAACACTAATAAACGACCACCTGGTTTTAATATACGGAACATAGAGCGTAATGCAGCATCTTTATCCGTTACATTACGCAAACCAAAGGCAATCGTGATCACGTCAAAGGTATTATCAGGGAAGGGGAGGCATTCAGCATTTGCCTGCACATAATCAATGTTACCGCTAATACCTTCATCGGTTAGGCGATCACGACCAACATTTAGCATGCTTGCATTGATATCAGCTAAGATTACGTGGCCAGTGCTACCAACAAGTTTAGAAAACTTTAATGCCAGGTCTCCTGTACCTCCGGCAATATCAAGGACTTTAGCACCGCGACGAACACCACTAGTATGAAGTGTAAAACGTTTCCAGAGACGATGAATGCCCATCGACATAAGATCATTCATCAGGTCATATTTACCTGCAACCGAATGAAATACACCAGCCACATGTTTCACTTTTTCTTCAGTCGGTACTTCTTTATAACCGAAGTGAGTGGTTTTTTTATCTTCCACAATAAAACCCTTTTAGTCTACGTGTCGTTGATGACCTGCTTTTTCAAGCCGGTTCAAATAATCCTGCCAGTGTACCTCTTGCTGCATTGCGAGGTCGTATAAATAGTCCCAAGTGAATAAGCCACTGTCATGACCATCATCAAAATAAATCTTTAGTGCATAATTACCGCTAGGTTCAAGTTGATTGATTCCGACCTGTTCTTTATTGGTCTGTAAGACTTCTTGTCCTACGCCGTGGCCACGCACTTCTGCTGAGGGAGAATAGACCCGCAAATATTCTGCAGACAAAGTGTAGTGTTTATCACCATAGGTAAGTTCAAGGCTTTTTGACTGCTTATGTAGGGTGATTTCTGTTGGAAAGTTTGTATTTGCCATTGCGAATATAGAGCCTTAAAGAATATAGCGAGAAAGATCTTCGTCTTGCACAAGGTCGCCTAATTGCTGATTAACGTACTCTGCATCGATTGATATTGCATCTGTATCATCATCAGTTGTATTAAAAGAAATATCTTCGAGCAATTTCTCTAATAAGGTATGTAAGCGGCGAGCGCCGATATTTTCTGTCTGTTCATTTACTTGGCATGCAAGTTCTGCAATACGTTGTAAACCATCATCTGTGAACGATAACTGTGAGCCTTCAGCACCTAATAGTGCAATATATTGTTCAGTTAATGATGCATCAGGTTCTGTCAAAATACGTACAAATTCATCAGCGCCCAAAGCATTTAGTTCAACTCGAATAGGTAAACGACCTTGTAGCTCGGGGATAAGATCCGAAGGTTTGCTTAAATGAAATGCACCAGAAGCAATAAATAAGATGTGGTCGGTTTTTAACATGCCGTATTTTGTTGATACGGTGCTACCCTCAACAAGTGGAAGTAGATCACGTTGCACACCAGCACGAGATACATCAGCGCCACTACCACCCTCACTGCGATGAGTGATTTTATCAATCTCATCAAGGAAGACGATACCATCTTGTTCTACAGCATCAATAACTTGTGCTTTTAATTCTTCTTCATTAATAAGCTTATCGGCTTCTTCATCT
>WTAY01000242.1 GCA_013139345.1 Methylophaga sp.
TCAAGACTTAGGATTAAAACTACTTGAACGAGTAGCGGAAGATCTTAAAGAATTGTCTGTTATCGAGCAACGCCCTAAGAAAGAAGGACGTCAAATGATTATGGTTTTAGCCCCCAGTAAAAAGTAATGTAATTCCCAATGGCTTGGGAAATTGCACATAAAATTAATTACGAATGCGGAGTTCGAAATAATGCCAAAGTTAAAAACACATAGAGGTGCTGCGAAGCGCTTCAGAAAGACCGGTAGCGGTAAATTTAAGCGCTCACAAGCGTTTACAAGCCACATCCTTACTAAGAAAAGCACTAAGCGGAAACGCCAATTGCGTTCTACATTGATCGTTTGTAAAGCTGATCATATGTCTGTTCGTAAAATGTTGCCTAATCACTAATTAAGGAGTTATCTCATGCCAAGAGTTAAACGTGGTGTAGTCGCTCATGCGCGACACAAGAAAGTAATCAAACAGGCCAAAGGTTATTCTGGTCGTCGTAAAAACGTATATCGTGTTGCTGTACAAGCAGTAACAAAAGCAGGTCAATATGCTTACCGCGATCGTCGTCAGAAAAAACGTACTTTCCGTACTTTATGGATTGCACGTATTAATGCTGGTGCACGTGAATGTGGTATGTCATACAGTCGTATGATTGATGGCCTGAAAAAAGCTGCAATCGAAATCGATCGTAAAGTTCTTGCTGATTTAGCAATGAATGATTCAGCTGCATTTGCGGTTATTGCTGAAAAAGCAAAGGCTGCATTAGCTGACTAAATGTTGTTACTCTAAAATTAGAGTAAGACAACATTACGTTGATTAAAGAAAAGGGCCGTATATCACGGCCCTTTTTTATTTCAGACATATATTTATGATTTCACGGTGCAGAATGAAATCATAAATGTATAAATCTTTCAGGTGGTGATGATTATGGCTGAACTGGAATCACAGTTACAGGCATTGAACGATATTGTTGCAGTTGCTAAAGAAGCAGTTGCCAATTCGGAAAAAAATGCAGAGTTAGAACTTGTTCGTGTTGAGTATTTGGGTAAGAAAGGTCAAATTACGGCGTATCTTAAACAATTAGGAAACGTCAGTGTTGAACAACGCCCCGTTATCGGTAAGTCAGTTAATTTAGCTAAACAAGAAGTAGTCGCTTTAATTGAAGAGCGTTCAAAGCTGCTAGCCGAACAAGCTATGAATGCAGCACTGAAGGCAGAGACTGTTGATGTATCTCTTCCTGGCCGAGGTGAAGATACCGGTGGTTTACACCCTGTAACCCGAACTTTACAGCGTATTGAGCAATACTTTCAATCAATTGGTTTCCAAGTTGCAGAAGGTCCAGAGATTGAAGATAGTACACATAACTTTACAGCCTTAAATATTCCTGAACATCATCCTGCACGTGCGATGCATGATACGTTTTATTTTAACGCTGAAACATTATTGCGTACGCATACATCGCCAGTACAAGTTCGCGTGATGGAAAAACAAGAGCCACCTTTACGTGTTATCGCTCCGGGTCGTGTTTACCGCTGTGATTCTGATATCACACATACGCCAATGTTTCATCAGGTTGAAGGTTTGATGGTTGATGAGAATGTAAGCTTTACTGATTTAAAAGGTATTTTGGCTGACTTCTTACGTGCTTTCTTTGAAAAAGACCTAAACGTTCGTTTTAGACCTTCTTATTTCCCCTTCACAGAGCCTTCAGCAGAAGCTGATATTGAATGTGTGATGTGTGATGGTAAAGGCTGTCGCGTATGTAGCCATACGGGTTGGTTAGAAGTATTAGGCTGTGGCATGGTTCATCCGAAAGTATTTGAACATGTTGATATTGATAGTGAGAAATATCTTGGTCTTGCCTTTGGCATGGGGGTTGAGCGCCTTGCAATGCTCCGCTACGGTGTAAATGATTTACGCATGTTCTTTGATAATGATCTTAAATTCTTACGTCAATTCAATTAAGCTGAGATAACAAATGAAATTTAGTGAAAAATGGTTACGTGAGTGGGTTAACCCTGATATTGACAGTGACACACTGTCTGCACTACTGACTCAAGCGGGCTTAGAAGTTGATGCAGTAGAACCTGTTGCAGGTGATTTTACAGGCGTATTAGTAGGGCAAGTGGTATCAGTTGAACCTCACCCTGATGCTGATAAATTACGCTGTTGTAAAGTGGATGTTGCTGGTGATGAGTTGTTATCAATTGTTTGTGGTGCAGCTAATGTTCGCCAAGACCTAAAAATTCCAGTTGCAGTAGTAGGTTCAGTATTACCGGGCAACTTTAAAATCAAAAAAGCCAAATTACGTGGTGTTGAATCATTTGGTATGTTGTGTGGCGCCAGTGAAATTGGTCTGGTCGACAATGTTAAAGGCCTGATGGAATTAGCAGATGATGCACCTGTTGGGACAGATCTTAGAGACTATTTAGATCTTGATGATGTTTCTATTGATGTTGATTTAACGCCTAACCGTAGCGATTGTCTAGGTATTGCAGGTATTGCACGTGAAGTCGGTGTGTTGACTGGCTGTGACCTTACACAATGGCCACAAGAAACAATTGCTGAACAATCAACAAGAACAGTTAATGTCTTGGTTGAAGCGCCTGCTGACTGTCCACGCTATGTTGGCCGTGTGATTGAAAATATTAATGTGAAAGCAGAAACCCCGTTATGGATGCAAGAAAAACTGCGCCGTAGTGGTGTTCGTAGTTTAGGTCCAGTTGTTGATGTGACTAACTATGTGATGCTTGAACTTGGCCAGCCGATGCATGCCTTTGATTGTGATAAATTAACTGGTGGAATCACTGTTCGCACAGCGAAAGATGCTGAAAAGCTTATCTTATTGGATGAACAAGAAGTATCGACTACAGATAATACACTTATTATTGCTGATGATTCATCAGCCCTAGCGTTAGCCGGAATTATGGGTGGAGAAGCTTCAAGTGTTACCGATGCTACAAAACACCTATTCTTAGAAGCAGCACACTTTAACCCATTAGTTATTGCCGGTCGTGCCCGCGCGTATGGTTTGCACACGGATTCATCACACCGTTTTGAACGTGGTGTTGACCCAGAACTACCTCGTGCAGCCATTGAGCGAGCTACAGCACTGTTATTAGACATTGTGGGTGGTAAAGCGGGTCCAGTGAGTGAAACTGTCTCAGAAGAAAACCTACCGCAAGAAAAAGTGATTACTTTACGTGCATCACGTATCAAACGAGTACTAGGTATTGCGATTGATTCAGCACACGTTGAAGACCAATTAACACGATTAGGTTTAACCGTTGTCACAGGTGGTGATAGCTGGCAAGTAACCGTACCTAGTTTCCGCTTTGATTTAGCCATTGAAGTTGATTTGATTGAAGAGTTAGGTCGTTTATACGGATATGACAAACTACCTGAAACTCGCCCACAAGGCACGGTATTAACAACAGATATTTCAGAGCATACATTAGCGACTCACAGACTGCAGTCTTTATTAGTCGATCGCGGTTATCAAGAAGCAATTACCTATAGTTTTGTTGATCCAGAGATTCAACAACACTTAGCCGTTGATGGTGAAGAAGCAATAGCTTTAGCAAACCCTATTTCAGCTGACTTATCGGTAATGCGAACATCATTATGGCCGGGCTTGATTCAAGCAATGGTTTATAACTTAAATAGACAACACGATAGGATCCGTTTCTTTGAAGTAGGTCGTAGCTTCCGTGGTACACAAGATAATGTTGAACAACATCGTCAAATTGGTGGTGTTGTGTGTGGCAGTCGTTATGCGGAACAATGGTCAGAAAAACAGCGTCCAGTAGACTTCTTTGATGTGAAAGCAGATGTTGAAGCGTTATTAGATTTGGGTGGCGAGACGAATGTTCGTTTTGTTGCAGAAGAGCATCCAGCATTACATCCCGGGCAAACAGCAAGAATCTATAAAGATGATCAAGCCATTGGTTGGATCGGTGCATTACACCCTCGGTTGAATAAACCTTTAGGTTTAAACGTAAGAGTATATGTGTTTGAACTCGCGCTCACACCAGTATTAAATGCACAGGTTCCATCGTTTGAAGCTGTGTCGCGTTTCCCCGCAAATAGACGTGATCTTGCCTTAGTTGTAGATAGCCATACAACAGCAGGGGAAATTGAGCATTGCTTGAATGGGGTTAAATCTGATATTCTTAAAGAAATTCAACTGTTTGACGTCTATAGTGGAGATGGTGTCGAGGATGGTAAGAAGAGTATTGCTGTTGCATTTCATCTTCAACATGTTGAGCGAACACTAACTGATGAAGAAGTTGAGACCTTGATGCAAACAATTGCACAAAGGCTAGAACAAGAAGTTGGCGCTTTGATTAGATCGTAAGATTTGTTGATAAGCTAACTAGATAAATGATTTTATAGAGGTATACATGGCACTAACTAAAGCCGACATGACTGAGCAACTGTATGACGAGTTGGGATTTAATAAACGAGAAGCCAAAGAATTGGTAGAAATGTTTTTTGAAGAAATTCGTGGTGCATTAGAAAATGGCTCTCATGTTAAATTGTCAGGTTTTGGCAATTTTGAATTACGTGACAAAAGTGAACGACCAGGTAGAAACCCAAAAACTGGCGAAGAGATCCCTATCTCAGCACGTCGAGTAGTGACTTTCCGTCCCGGACAAAAA
>WTAY01000104.1 GCA_013139345.1 Methylophaga sp.
ACAACATCTATCCAGCGTTATTGAGAAAATTGAACTACAAACAAGCTTTAAAACCATGCAACTGCCCTTGCTAGAAGATTATTTTATTAACTTAGGTTTTCAACTCAATTTAGAACCTCAAGAAGAAAACCTTTTCGTTAGCGCATGATAGAGCCGATAGACTTACAATTAATTGCCGCCGTGCAAGAAGGCTTACCGATTGCTTCACGTCCTTATGCACTGATTGCTGAACAGTTAAATTTAGATGAAAACGAAGTCATCGCACGCCTTAGCAAGCTCAAACAGCAAGGCTTAATTAAACGACTCGGTGTGATCGTCAAACACCGTCGCTTAGGCTATCGCTCCAATGCGATGGTGGTTTTTGATATGCCAGATACACTCGCCAATGAAATGGGGCAGCGGATAAGTCAGTTTCATTTTATTAACTTATGCTATCAACGCCCGCGTCATGGCGAACAGTGGCCATATAATTTGTTTTGCATGATTCATGGAAAAACCCGTGAGAAAGTACTGCAGCAGCTAAGTTATCTCATTGAAAACTGTGCTTTAGAAAATTATGCACATGATATTTTATTTAGCCGTCGCTGTTTTAAACAGCGTGGTGCGCTTTATTTTCCGCGTGGGAGTGGCTTTAGCCACGAAAACCGCGACTAAAGTCGCTCCCACAACCCAATACTGTTGACTTAAGAATAAGCACCTTCTCCAACAAGAGAGGGCTTAAGTCAACAGCATTGCTCCCATAATCCCCCTATAAAGACAATAATGGACGAAATAGACCGCGCAATTATTAACAGTTTACAAGATGGCTTTCCTATTTGCCCTTCACCTTATAAAAAAGTAGCCGAGACTTTAAATATCAGCGAACAGGCATTGATTGAGCGCTTACAAAGATTATTAGATAAGGGAATATTATCCCGCTTTGGCCCGATGTTTCATGCCGAACAGATGGGTGGTGCACTTACTTTAGCAGCGGTTAAAACCCCCGAAGACAACTACGATACTATTGCCAAAATCATTAATGCCTTTCCTGAAGTGGCGCATAATTACGCACGCGAACACGTATTAAATATGTGGTTTGTCTTAGCCACCGAAACGCCTGAACAAATCCAACAAGTGATTAAACAAATTGAAGCTCAAACGGGGTTAACTGTCTATAACATGCCAAAAATACAAGAATACTTTGTCGGCTTAAAGCTGGAAGCCTAATGGATGCAATAGACCGTAAAATCATCAGCGCCAGCCAAACTGGATTACCGCTAACGCCTGAGCCCTACCAAGCCCTTGCCGAACAAATTGGTATTAGCGCCGACGAGCTCATGCAACGCTTAACACGCATGCAAGAGCTTGGCATTATTCGGCGTATCGGTGCCATTCCTAATCATTATAAATTAGGCTATAAACACAATGGCATGACTGTCTGGGATATCGACGACTCCTATATTGATGAACTAGGAGAAAAAGTGGGCGCTTTAGATTTTGTCAGTCATTGCTATCATCGCCCACGTCACCTGCCTAATTGGTCATATAATTTATTTGCTATGGTTCATGGCAAAACTGCCGATGCTGCCGAACAACAAATCCAACAAATAGCCGACTTACTTGGCAAACATTGTCGCGCGCATGAGGTGCTATACAGCACACGCATTTTAAAAAAAACCGGCTTAAGGATTAAATAATGTTTCGTCTTAGTCAATTTATGCGCGAGGTACTACACCCTACTCCGCTAAAACTAGCCCGTAAACCTGCCGCACCAGTCGTTATCTGGAACTTAATCCGTCGCTGTAATCTAACCTGCAAACATTGCTATACCACCTCAGCGAATATTGATTTCCCAGGAGAACTCAGTACCGAGGCTATTTTTAAAGTCATGGATGATTTAAAAGCCTTTAAAGTGCCCGTGTTGATTTTATCGGGCGGTGAGCCTTTATTGCACCCTGATATTTTTACAATTTCTCAACGCGCACGCGATATGGGCTTTTATGTCGCGCTATCCAGTAATGGCACATTAATTACCGAACAGAACATCCAACAAATAGCCGCGATTAATTATCAATATGTCGGTGTTAGTTTAGATGGTATCGGTGCTACACATGATGCATTCCGCCAACAAAAAGGCTCATTTGATGCTTCGATTCATGGCATTCACCTATGTCAGCAACAAGGTATTAAAGCCGGCATTCGCTATACCTTAACCCAAGACAACGTACAGGATTTCCCTGCAATGCTTGCTTTAATGGAGGATGAAAACTTAGACAAGTTTTATCTATCACACCTTAATTATGGCGGTCGTGGCAATAAAAACCGCAAAACCGATGCATTTTTCACCATGACTCGTGAAGTGATGGATACGCTGTTTGAAAAATGTCTAGAGTGGGAACTACAAGGACCACACAGAGAAATTGTCACCGGCAATAATGATGCTGATGCCGTATATTTTCTGCACTGGGTAAAGCGTCGTTTTCCAGAACAAGCCGAACATATTCAGGCCAAGCTCGAACAGTGGGGCGGCAATGCTTCTGGAGTTAATGTCGCTAATATTGATAACCTAGGCAATGTCCACCCCGATACATTTTGGTGGCATTATGATTTGGGCAATGTACAGCAGCGCCCTTTTTCAGAAATTTGGCAAGATACGTCTGACCCGCTCATGGCAGGCATGAAACAATCACCGCGCCCGTTAAAAGGCCGCTGTGCAACCTGTACTTATCAAGCCATTTGTAATGGCAATACCCGCGTTAGAGCGCAACAAGTGTATGGTGATGCTTGGGCTGAAGATCCGGGGTGTTATTTAACTGAGACGGAAATTTAGCTAATTTAAGCAATTCGTTTTCTAAATGAGCTAGGTGCTAATAAAATCCTCTTGCAGTGATTCAACCCCAATTTTAAGCATTAATCGCGATAGGGCCTATATTAAAAAGCAATAATCGACCCCGTGCCACTTTTAGATAAAAATACTACATTGATGTGACTAACCAAAAGTATTTTACTGACAGTCTTTTCATGGGTAGTCAAATGCTCACTAAAATCACTGTTGAAGCCGCCTTAAATGTCGAACTTGACGAACACTTAGGCTATAAACAAACATAACGCCTCAAAGGCGTCAGACTTTAAATCAAGCTGGCTGACCCCTTGATATTTTACCCCTTGATATTTTGATATTCTGCGAAAATGAACACTGTGTTGAGAAAGGAAAGGGAAAAGAAAATAGTTTTTTTGAGCTTGAATTGCTGCCTAAAAAAGTAGATCCTAAATTATTTATTTAAGAAGGAAAATTATGATAAAAATTAATTTTGTTAAGCATTGTGTATTTATTCTAATGGCATTGATACCTTTAACATCATTAGGTGATGTATATAAATTTACTGATTCAAATGGCACCGTTCACTATGATGATCATTCTCATAACGGGAAGTTCATAAAAGTGGTTAGTTCTCCAAGTAAAAAAGGCAATAAAGAAAAAAAGCATAGCACAGCTAAAAAAAGTACCCATGTTCCACAAAATAAAAGAACAAGTGACAAAGGGAAATGGCAAGTACGTGAAGACGCATCCCTAATAGATGATAGCGAAAATGTCTATTTATCAATTACGGCAAATGAATTAGTAAGGTCTGGTTATAACAGGGTTAGGCCAGTTCTTTACATAAGATGTGCAGAAAATATAACTAATGTTTATATTATGTGGAATTTATACTTAGGCTTAGAGACAACAAGGATGTTAACTAGGTTTGATAAACAAATGGCAATTACAAAAAATTGGAGCATATCATCAGATACGAAAGCAGTATTCGTTAGAGGCAGTAAGATTAATTTTGCTAAGGAACTTATGAGTCATGATAAATTATTAGCGAAGATCACGCCTTATAATGAAGCCCCTGTAATTGCCACATTCGATATTGCTGGATTATGGGAATCAATAAAACCATTAAGGCAAGCATGCCACTGGTAAAAACTTGCCAACAAAGGCGGACATAACTCGTAAGCTGTAATGTGTAGACACTCTATTAAAACACAAACGTAAATGTACCTAATATTCATGTTTTTTATGAATCTGTTGTGATAGGCAATGTATAAAAACGAGTCCCATCGAATTCTTTGTTAACACGCAAGCCTGACATAGGCTGAAATAGCGTAGCGTTTTCCGGCATATTGCTTGCTGCTGAGGAACCAAGTGCATCATCGTGTTATTTTAAACAAAAAAATCAAGCAATGACCAATTTTTCTACTTCATCTAAGTTAATGTGCTGCTTAGCTTGCCAAAGATTATAGCTGCTTTGCATAGCTAACCAGCTTTCCGGACTACGCCCTAGTGTTTTTGACAACCTTAATGCCATTTCTGAGCTGATATTACTTTGACCTAAAATTAAACGGTTAAAAGTAGAAGGTGCGACATGCAACTTTAAAGCAACGGCTCTATAACTAAGCTCTAAAGGCTCCAGATAAACTTCACGAATAAATTCGCCAGGATGCGGTGGGTTATACATATTCATTAGTGATAATCCTCGTAGTCTACAATGTATGCATCACTATTTTTAAACTCAAAGGTAATGCGCCAATTCTTATTTACATCAACAGCCCAAATGCCTTCTTTATTTCCTTTTAAAGAATGCAAGCGAAAGCCTGGTAAGGCTATATCTTCAATACTTGTCGCTGTATCTAATGCAACTAAGCGCATTTTTAACTTTGACTTATGAGCTGCATTTATTCCTGCTGAACTTCCTTGTTCAAAATAGAGCTGCAGCCCTTTATGCTTGAATGATTTAATCATGGCTAGTACTCTTCTTCAAGGGGTCAGCCAGCTTGATTTGTTGATCAAGGTTAATTATTATTAAATGGCTAGATTACCCAGAATTGTTGTTCCCAACCAGCCTTTGCATATTACGCATCGGAATTAAGGCGCCAGACCTTAAATCAAGCTGGCTGCCCCCCTTGATATATTATTTGGGATGGATATTGTTCATCATTACCCTGTATGACTATTTTGTCGATATTTATATATTTTAATTTATACCCCCTAACTTTTCAGAGTTGCTAAGAGACAAAAATGGGGGCGTTTTTGTTTGTCATGCTTAACCTTCTCCCTTATGAACATCTTCAATCCATTCTTCAATTGTGATAATACCACCTTCTTTTTCAGGGCGACCTTTATCTTTAGGTGGCAAAACATCCTGCATTAGGTCAACTCGTTTCCAGCCAGCCAGTGGTGTCTTTTCCTTTTGGCCGGGAACGTAATGCGATAACTCTTTCAGTTCATATTTATGAATATAACGCGGACAATTAATCCACATTTTTGATAACTTAACGCGAACTACCATTTCAGCCTCAACAAATTCAGACATTAATGAATCATCTTTTGAGACACTGGCTTCACCATGAAAACGAATACGATGTGGTGTTTCAAAATCGATAAATAAAATTCCGACTTTTGTTGTTTTCTGAATGTTACCCATGGAATAAAACATGCCATTACCAT
>WTAY01000079.1 GCA_013139345.1 Methylophaga sp.
GTTAAATGGTTCAACGATGCAAAAGGTTTCGGTTTTATCGAGCAAGCAAATGGTCCTGATGTATTCGTACATCACAGCGCAATCCAAGCTGATGGTTTCAAATCATTAGCAGAAGGTCAAGCTGTAACAATGGAAGTTACACAAGGTGCAAAAGGTCCACAAGCTGAGAATGTTACTCCAGCATAAACTGATCTAGCATCAAAAATAAAAAAGCCACTTGGGTTTCCAAGTGGCTTTTTTTTTATTTTAAATTCTAGATATACCCATAATACATAATGAACTATGAAAGTATTCAGTTTTAGAAATCTCCGAGTTGTTATTCTTCTTTTGTTATTGGCCAGCGCAGCTGTCTATACTAAGGAGCAGCGCTTAAGTACGACTTCTTGGTATCAGCCCATTGATGTGGTTATCTATCCGATCAATGGTGATAATACGCCAGAAACTGCCCGCTATATTCAAAAGCTAAACATCAAAAATATCGACGATATTGAACACTTTTTTATTCGTAGTGCAAAGAAATACCGACTCCTTGTTGATAAGCCTATCACTGTTACTTTCGGGAGCAGCATTAACACCCATCCTCCCCGCCCTCCTGCTGACCGAAACGCAATGTTGGCTGTTATGCTTTGGAGTATGAAGCTTCGCTACTGGGCATACAAAAACACGCCTGATGACATTTCAAATAAAAACCGAATTAGACTCTATGTTCTCTATCACCAAGGTTCTGCTCACGAAGCGCTTGATCACTCTTTAGGTTTGCAGAAAGGCTTGATCGGTATTATTCATGCATATGCAAAACAAACTCAAAATAAGCAAAACTCTATCGTCATGGCACATGAGATATTACATACTGTTGGAGCTAGTGATAAGTATAGCCCTCAGAATAATCAGCCTGTTTATCCTCATGGTTATGCGAAACCTGAACAATCCCCCATCTACCCTCAGCGATATGCCGAAATAATGGCTGGGAGAATACCTATTAGTTCTAGTCAGGCTAAGATGCCTAAAGATTTACGCTTTTGTCTCATTGGAGAGCAAACAGCTAGAGAAATTAATTGGATAACCACACCATGACAACGCTGAACCCTAGCCAGTTTATTCACTCACATAACTACGGTGTGTTATCAACTCACTCTGTATCAGAGTCAGGCTATCCCTTTGGTTCTGTTACACCCTATATTATTAGTGATGAGGGGGATATTGCTATCTTGATTAGCCATCTAGCAGAACATACGCATAATATTAATGCTAATCCCAAAGTATCACTAACCGTATTTGATCCCAAGGATGCTGAAAACCCAAGTGCTGGTGCAAGAATCACCTGTTTAGCTAATGCTGAGAAAGAAACTAACGATGAAGCATTGCGTGAACACTATCTTCGTCAATTCCCAGAATCTGAAATTATATTAGGACTTCCAGGCTTTCATTTTTATCTTTTAAAACTAACTAAAATCCGGCTTGTTGCAGGCTTTGGTCAAGTTAAATGGCTAGATGCCAAGCAACTATCACTCTAAGATTTGAGCAGAATCTTCAATAACTAAACGTTTAAATGCTGACATTAGTGACGTTAAACGTTTGCCATGCCTATGAACTAAATACCAATGACGCATGATCGGAAATGACTCAACATCTAATATCTCTAATCGCCCCAGAGCTAACTCTAGTTCCAAAGTATGCTGTGACACTATTCCTAAGCCTAACCCTGCTTCAACCGCTTGGTTGATCGCCTCATTACTACTCATCTCCATCACTGAACTAATACTATAACCACCCTGTTTAAAAAAGCGCTCCATTGCAATTCGAGTACCAGAACCATGCTCTCGCATAATGAAAGTTTCTTGTTGTAACACTGAGAGAGGAATTGATGTCTGTCCAGTAAGTGCATGGCCTTTGGGTGCTATCACCACCAATGGATTATCTAAAAATGAGGTTGCCTCAACATCCATGTTTTCGGGTGGTTGTCCCATAATCACCATATCTACTGTATTGTCACTAAGATGTTTAAGTAGGCTTTCACGGTTAGTAACATCAAGGCTGATATTCGTTCCAGAAAAACGTTTATAAAACTCACCCAGTAGTTTCAAGGCAAAATAGTTAGCTGTTGTTGCAACGGCAATGGTTAAGCGTCCTCGCTCACTCCCTCTAATTTCATCCATCACATCATCCAACTCAACTAACTGTTGCAATATATTACGGGCATAAATAAGTAACTCCTCACCAGCCTCCGTGAGAAATAATTTCTTACTCATTCGCTCAAACAATGGGATGCCAACTTCTGACTCTAACTGTTTGATTTGCATAGAAACAGCAGGCTGAGTTAAATAGAGTAATTCTGCAGCACGGGTATAACTTAACTGCTGTGCTACCGCCTCAAAGATCTGTAATTGTCGAATAGTTATGTTCATAGTATGAATCATAAGCGTTTCTTATGTATAAAATCAAAACATTTGAGTTTTATTTATAGTAAAAATACCCTACACTTCTACTACGTTAACAAAGAACGTACAAACCGAACATTAGGAATGCGAGTAGTTTTCGCGCCACTCACTAATAAAGAAGGTACATATAATGGATCAATCATCACGTTACGCCGATCTTAGTCTAAAAGAAGAAGATCTAATCACTAACGGCGAGCACATGCTTGTCGCTTACACTATGACACCGATGCCAGGTTTTGGTGGCTACTTAGAAACAGCAGCTCATTTCGCGGCTGAATCTTCAACAGGGACTAATGTTGAAGTATCAACCACCGATGATTTCACCAAAAACCTTGATGCAATGGTTTATGAAATCGATGAAGCTAACGGCGTTATGAAAATTGCCTACCCAAGCGATTTATTTGACCGTAACGTCATTGATGGCCGCACGATGGTGGTTTCATTCCTAACACTTGCTATTGGTAATAACCAAGGTATGGGTGATGTTCAATGTGCTCAAATGCAAGATTTCTACGTGCCACCTCGCATGTTGCAATTATTTGATGGTCCTTCAAAAGACATTTCTGATATGTGGCGAATTCTTGGTCGTCCATTAGAAGATGGTGGTTATATTGCCGGTACAATCATCAAACCTAAACTAGGTTTGCGTCCAGAACCTTTTGCTGAAGCAGCATATCAATTCTGGTTAGGTGGTGATTTCATCAAAAATGATGAACCTCAAGGTAACCAAGTTTTCTGCCCAATGAAAAAAGTAATTCCATTGGTAGCTGATGCAATGAAACGTGCACAAGATGAAACAGGCGAAGCTAAATTATTCTCTGCAAACATCACTGCCGATGATCACCATGAAATGTGTGCTCGTGCTGACTTCATTCTAGAAGCCTTTGGTCCAGATGCAGATAAAGTAGCATTCTTAGTCGACGGTTATGTCGGTGGTCCAGGTATGGTAACCACTGCACGTCGTAACTACCCTGGTCAATACTTGCATTACCATAGAGCGGGTCATGGCGCGGTTACATCACCGTCATCTGTTCGTGGTTACACAGCATTTGTTTTGGCTAAATTATCTCGTCTTATGGGTGCGTCTGGTATCCACGTGGGCACAATGGGTTTCGGTAAAATGGAAGGTGGTACAGATGATCGTATTATCGCCTATATGATCGAACGTGATAGTGCAGATGGTCCTTTCTTCCACCAAGAATGGTATGGAATGAAACCAACGACACCAATCATCTCTGGTGGTATGAACGCACTACGCTTACCTGGTTTCTTCGAAAACTTAGGTCATGGTAATGTTATCAACACATCAGGTGGTGGTGCTTACGGTCATATTGATAGCCCAGCTGCTGGTGCAACATCATTACGTCAAGCCTTTGAATGTTGGAAAGCAGGTGCTGATCCAATCGAATTCGCTAAAGAGCATCGTGAATTTGCTCGTGCATTCGAATCATTCCCAGGTGATGCTGATCGCATCTTCCCAGGATGGCGTGAAAAATTAGGCGTACATAAGTAAGCCTAAGCACAATACGTTAAACGGTTACTCCCTGCTTCGGCAGGGAGTTTTTCCTCAACCTTCTCCACTTAAAAGCATTTATAAAAATACGCATTCAGTAGTTTATTTTCCTAAATTCTTTTCTACAACTGAGTTTCTATCCCATGAGTGATACAAAACAATACCTAATCAAAGAAGAACCTTTCTACCAAGTTCAAAGTGATGAAGTAGCGCTTTACACTGCCGCTTATGCTGCACGTTTACCGGTCATGGTTAAAGGTCCAACAGGTTGTGGTAAATCGCGCTTTATCGAGCATATGGCGTGGAAACTAAATAAGCCCTTAATCACTGTTGCCTGTAATGAAGATATGACAGCATCAGATTTAGT
>WTAY01000073.1 GCA_013139345.1 Methylophaga sp.
GATTCAATTCGTTTCTGCATTTCATGAGCACCAGCAGATGCGGTTGCAATATAGTGAATAGCAAAAGAACTGTCTGGAGCGATCTGTTCTGCAAGGATGCTTTTACCTGATTTAACACCACCAAGAATAAGTGTAGTACTCATATGTTACGCTCCGCTGGGTTTAATAGTTGTGTAAGAAAAGCAGTATCCATATGCTGTTCAATCATATTCGCTAAACGCTCAATATCAGCCTCGCGTAAGGCATGATAATCAATAGGTGTGAATTCTGCGAATCTAGCCCATTTTAGCAAAGCTGCACAGGCTTCACTATGTTCAAAGATACCATGAACATAGCTACCTAATACGAGTCCATCATCACTTATTGCACCTTCATTTTGTCCATCAAGCTGACAAACAGGCGCGCTTAGTGAATCGCCAACCGTGATACCTGAGTGAATTTCATAGCCTTCAACAGTGGCATTATCAAGGTGTAGCGTTCCTTTTACATTTCGTAATTGTTTGACGGGCTCTAATGTTGTCGATAGATCGAGTAGTTTAAGTCCATTAATATGACTCGTTGCTCCTTCAATACCAAGAGGATCATAGATATTTTGTCCGAGCATTTGATAGCCACCACAAAGGCCAATCACTTTGCCGCCATAACGACAATGTTTAGCAATCGCTTTCTGCCAGCCACTACCGACCAAAGCCTTTAAGTCATCAATCACATTTTTAGAGCCGGGTAAGATGATGAGATCAGCATCTGGAATTTCCTGATCTAAGCCAATAAATTGCAAATCAATGTGTGGGTGTAGGCGTAAGGGATCAAAATCCGTGTGATTACTGATGCGAGGATAAACAGGGACAATGACTTTAAACGATGCCTGCTCACTCACTTGCTGTGTATTTATGGCATCTTCGGCTTCAAGGTGAAAATCTTGTAAATAAGGTAAAACACCCAACACAGGTTTCCCCGTCTTTTTTTCTAACCATTCTAAGCCTGAAGTTAATAAGCTAATATCACCTCGAAAACGGTTAATAATAAAGCCTTTAACACGAGCCTGTTCAGACTCTGACAACAACGCTAATGTACCTACAAGTTGTGCAAAGACACCACCACGATCAATGTCGGCAACTAAGATAACAGGGCAATCAACAGCCTCTGCAAAGCCCATATTTGCAATGTCACGATCACGAAGGTTAATTTCAGCAGGCGAGCCGGCACCTTCAACAATAATGTATTTATAGCGTTGCTTGAGCCGTTGATGAGACTCTAATACGGCTGCCATCGCCGTTGTTTTATAGTGATGGTAATCTTGCGCCTCCATATTATTAAGGGCATGACCATGAATAATCACTTGAGCACCAGTATCACTATTTGGCTTTAATAAAACAGGGTTCATATCAGTGTGAGCGTCAAGATTACATGCTTGCGCTTGTACCGCTTGGGCTCGACCAATTTCACCACCATCAACAGTGACTGCACTGTTTAAAGCCATATTCTGTGGTTTAAACGGTACGACTGCATGATCTTTGCGAACTAACCAACGGCAGATTGCAGTAACGACAGTACTTTTACCCGCGTCAGAACTGGTGCCTTGGATCATTAATGTTGTGCTCATTGTACTGATACCTCGTGTAAGGCGTGTTCTAAGCGTTGCCAATCGTGTTCTGTTTTCGGCAAGCCAAAACGTAGGCTTTTAGGTTGCTCAAATAAGCGAGTATAAATACCTTGCGAGGCTAGTTGCTGATGTATTTTCTCTGCATTTGAAGTGGGAACCCATTGAAACAAACTACAGCCACGAATTGTTGGGAAGCCAGAATAAGTAAGCAGCTCTTCTAATCGACGACCTTGTTGTTGCAATAAGTGGCGAGAGAGTGTCTGCCAGTGTGTATCGGCTAAGGCTAATTGAGTAAGATAACGTGAAGCACCCGCAATAGGCCAAGGACCTAAACGTTCAGCGAGTAAGCTTAGTAGTTTGGCTTCTGCTAACACAAAGCCTGTTCTTAGCCCAGCCAAACCAAAAAACTTGCCGATTGATCTAAGTACAATTAAACCTTGTTGGGGACATTTCCTACTTAAACTTTGTTCTGGCGTAACATCAATAAAGGCTTCATCAACAATCAGCCAGCCACCGTGTTGGGCGAGTTGTTGATGCCATTCTGCTAACTGTTGTGGCGCAAAAAGTTGCCCCGTCGGGTTATTAGGATTGATGATGAGCAACACATCAAGTGTATCAATATGATCGTTAATTGTTAATGGGTCAAGGGTAACAATATCATGACCAGCGTGGTGCCATGCATAGTGATGTTCAGCATAAGATGGCGATATTAAACCAACACGGCTATGTGGGCGACAGTGTGGCAATGCTTGAATGGCAGCTTGGGATCCTGATACCGCTAATAGTGAATCACATTGATAATATGTTTGAGCCGTTTCAACTAAGCCATCATCATCTTGAGGTAATTGACACCAGATCATTTTAGGCAATTCATCAGGCACAGGCCAAGCATGAGGGTTAAGCCCCGTTGAGAGATCTAACCAGTTATCTTTGGCAATTTTATATTGCCGAACCATCGTGTTTAATTTACCACCATGTTCAAGCATAAGTCAGCCCAGAGAGTAGCAGTAACACGATGACCCACAGCACGATGCTATGGCGCAACAATGTTAATGCTCGGTGTATATCAATGGCTTTAGGTTCATGACCACTGCCTAGAATTATTCGCTTATGCCAATGACCATCATATTGGGCTGGGCCACCTAAAGTAATGTTCAATGCCCCAGCACCCGATGCCATGACAGGGCCAGCATTAGGACTATCCCAATGATGGGCTTGTTGTCGCCAAGCACGTAAGCCTAATCGTGTATTACCGATTAAGGCATAGGTCAAGGCTGTCAGTCGAGCGGGAATATAATTAAGCACATCATCTAACCTTGCTGCAAAACGCCCAAAATAAAGATAACGTTGATTTCGGTAACCCCACATAGCATCAAGCGTATTGGCTAAACGATAAAAGAGAACAGCAGGGGCACCGCCGATTAAGAACCAGAGTAATGCTGAAAACACACTATCAGCACCATTTTCTAAAACAGATTCAATCGCTGCACGAGGAATATTTAATGTGACCGGATCGCGACTAACAATACGACTTGTATGAAAACGAGCACGGTGCAGATCGTCTGATTGAAGTGCATCAGCGATGGATTTGGCATGATCAGATAAGCTTTTATGACCAATACAGAATAGGAGTATAAGGAGTGTGAAAATATCGCCAATAAGATCAATATTAGCTAAGTAATAACTCAGGGCTGTAAAGGGGATTAATAAGAAGAAAACAGCTAAAAAGCCGCGTAATATTTGCTGGTGTTTAGATGAATTAGGCTGATAAAGCCGCTGTTCAATTACTTTTGTTAAATGGCCAAAGCCAACCAAAGGGTGCCAGCGTTTAGGTTCGCCTAAAAGCCAATCAAGCACGAGCGCGAGTATTATCATCAGAGTAGCAATGAGCATGGGTATTATTTATTTTCCCAACTATTTTCAAATAATACATCATCTAAAGGGCTACCTTGTCGCCAGTTTTCTAGCTCTAACATAGGGGCAGAGTAAAATTCATCAACATGGCCTAAACATAAGACTGCCACGGCTTGAGCACCTTGAGGAATAGATAATAGTTTAGCGAGATCGCTAGGTTCAAAAAGTGAAACCCAGCCCATACCAATTCCTTCTGCTCTGGCAGCTAACCACATATTTTGAATGGCACAAGAGACGGAAGCGAGATCCATCTCAGGCATGGTTCGGCGACCAAAAATATGGTGCTCACGTTGATCCATCAAAGTCATTACTAATAGTTCAGCACATTGGGCAATGCCTTCAACTTTTAATTGCATAAACGCTTGTTGGCGTTCAGCTAAGTGTTCAGCTGTTTTGATACGTTCTTTATCAACAAGGTTTTTTATATCTAAGCGGATTGATGAATCAGTAATGCGAATAATACGCCATGGTTGCATCAGGCCAACACTGGGAGCATGATGACCTGCCATTAAAATACGTTCGAAGACCGCTTTATCAATAGGCGTGGGTAAAAAGTGACGCATATCACGCCGCTCTTCAATAGCGCGATAAACAGCTAAACGCTCTGCATCAGTAAAGGCATGTTTAGATATGCTCATTAGGTTTGGTAAACCGAGAGTCTATATTGATTCATTTGAGGGGGTATGAGTACTTTTATTTAAGGATATTATGAGGCTATGGCAGATCGCCGCAATCGAAATATGAAAAACACCATTAGCAAGATAACTAGGAAAATACTGAACGAAACGATGACCAAGTTCAATAAAAGTCGGCTCAGCATAGCGACCAGAGAAAAAATAGAAACCACCGCTAGAAATGAGTGTACAGAGTGCAATAGACATTGTAAGTGCTATAGATAAAGGTACTAATGTGCGTAAGGTAAATTGATATTGCTTGGCATACCACGCTCCTGCAAGCCAGAGTGAACCATAAGCAGGAATTAATAATGGGTAGGCAGGGGATACACAATAACTACTGACTCCAGTCCAAGTGATAGCGAAGTAATCAATGAAGCCTGCAATGATTAATAATGCTGGGAAAGTCCATTTCGATGAGAGATATAACCCAGCCAAAAAGAAGGTAGCCCAAGAGGCACTAGGCAAATTGGTAAAGGTTGAAAAATGATGAGCACGGGTAATAATCATAAGTGCGATTAATACGAGACCAATAATAATTTGATGCTGACGAGATAAAGTCATACGGCTCTCCAGTATGCCGACCCGCACACAAAATGGATAAAAATATTTTAGGCCGGTATCCGGACTTAATGAATACATGATTCATTTACCGTTGCGGGGGCAGTGTAGGACTTGTCTTAATAAGACGCACCCACTTCCCGTTTACTTAATAGCGCAACACTACTAACACCTAAAAGAAGCGAGAAGAATAAGTAGTTGTTATATACATTGTCAATTCTTAAAGTTTAATCTTGACTAAAATAGTAAGGATATCTATGATCTTCGCCATCTTTAGGTGCTCTGTCATTATTGACGGTGTTAAAAGGGAAGTCGGTGTAAGACCGACGCTGCCCCCGCAACGGTAATCAGTGTAAATATGAAAGTCCGGAAACCTGCCTGAAGTTTTTTACAACCCTCATGGTTGTACCCCTATTTTTTGGAACGCGGGTGAGCGATTCCTCAGGAGAAACAATGCAAAACTCTTATGGGCCCAAAGCCCTACGTACTTCCGTACGCCTTACTTTAGCGGCTATTGCTGTCTCTAGTATTCCCTTTTCAGTTACTGCCGATGAACAGTTAGATGCAATGACTGTAACAGCTAATCGCATGCCTTCGCTTAATGTTCTAGCGCCTACAACCGTGATTACTCGTGCGGATATTGAACGTTTACAGATCAATGATTTACCAAGTTTATTATCACGTCAGCCTGGTATTGATATGACGGTATCTGGTGGTATAGGGAAAGTAAGTAGTATCCATATACGAGGTACAAACTCAGATCATGTTCTATTTTTAGTTGATGGTGTTAAATGGCATTCTGCAACATTGGGGGGTACCTCAATCCAAGACTTCCCTGTAGAACAAGTTGAGCGCATTGAAATTGTACGCGGCTCTCGCTCTGGCTTGTATGGTTCTGAAGCTATTGGCGGTGTTATTCAAATCTTTACTCGCCAAGGTCAGCAAGGCTTTACCCCTTATGCTAAAGCTTCTTACGGTAGCCATGACTCTAAACAGTTTTCTGCTGGAGTAAGCGGTGGCGATGAGTTAACTGAATATAATCTAAGCATCAATCATCAATCAACAGAAGGCATTAATGCACGCACAGATAAAAATCTAGATAAAGATGGCTATCGTAGCAACAGTGTTTCAGCAAATGTTAAGCATAAAGTGACTGATAATGTAGAATTAACTGCTAGCATTTTGCGTGCAGAATCACACAATGATGCAGATGCCGGAAAGTGGGGATCTGCTGCAGAAATTAATACGTCAAATAATACACAGCAGGTACTTCAAGCAGGAATAACTGCCGATGTAACGGAGGATTGGGCTCTTAATTTACAATTAGGTGAAAGTCGCGATGAAAATGATAATAGCGATATTGGTGGATTCACTCCTACTAGTAACTTCAATACACGGCATCGCTTTGTTACATTAATCAATACAGTAAATATATTTCAAGAGCATTACCTTAATATTGGTTTAGATTACATCGTAGATGATATAGATGGATCTGCAGATTATGCTGAAACTAGTCGCGATAATAAAGCTATCTTTATTAGTTGGCAGGCTAATGTTGATCAATTTAGCTACTTACTTAGCGTTCGTCATGATGATAATGAACATTTTGGCAGTAAAAATACAGGTACAGCTGAGTGGGGGTATCAATTTAAGCCGACTTTACAATTTGTGATGAGTGCTGGCACATCATTTAAAGCCCCTACATTTAATGATCTCTATTGGCCGTTCGTTGGTAATAAAGATTTACAACCAGAAGAGTCAACATCGTGGACAATGGGACTTAATGGGAAAAATGATCTTTTTGATTGGGGTGTCAATATTTACCATACCAAAATTGATGATTTAATTGATTGGGCTCCTACTTCATATGATCCAAATATATGGGTCCCCACCAATATTAATCAAGCTAAAGTTAAAGGACTTGAGTTTGATATATCAACGGTATTAATAGGCGCTGATATATCAGCTAATGCATCATTCTTAAAACCAGAAGATGAAGCCACAGGAAATCTATTAGCTCGTCGATCTCAACGTTTAGCTAATATTCATATTGATAAACAAAAAGGTGCATGGTCAACTGGAGCTAGTTTAAAGTTAAGAGGACATAGCTTTGATAATGCCTCAAATACGATTCGCTTAGGCGGCTATGGTTTATTAGACTTACGAGTTTCTTATAAAATTGATAGTGACTGGTCAGTTCAGGCAAATATTAAAAATGTATTTGATAAAGAATACCAAACGGTTAAGGACTACAATAGTTTAGATCGTACGGGTATGGTTACTCTTTCTTATACGCCATAAGTTAAAACCGTTTCTAGGCTTGCAGGTTAGCTGCAAGCCTAGAAATATGTTTACAAATTCCTACCATGAAAACTTAAAATAGGTGGATAGTCATCATATTGCTTAATTCGGCTTAGGCAAGCATAGGGTACTTCTAGTCGGAAAAGGTTAGTGCTTGGGTAGCCTAGAATATTACTTATAATTGTTCTGATTACACCACCATGAGTGACCAGTAGACAGTGTTCTATTTTGTCCTCATGAAGTGATGTTAGTAAAGACTGCCATGCGGTCATTATGCGTGTTTCAAAGTCGTTGTATGCCTCGCCATTAGGTGGCGTGATTGTTGAAGGTGATTGTATGAACTGAATCAGTTTTTCGGCATCATCACTGCCATATAAATCTGTTAATAACTGTCCATCCCATTGACCAAAGTTAACTTCTTGAAATTGCTTATTTACTTCTAAGGGCAAAGATAATTGACTACTGATTTCTTCAGCAAATGCATGGCAACGTTGCAGAGGAGATGTCACAATTTTTTGCCACGGTTCAATAGCAAGTGAATGTACTTGTTGCCAACCTAACTCTGATAATGGGGTATCGGTACTCCCTAATAGTTTTTTGCCACCGGCAACATCACCATGGCGGAGTAAATCAATTGTTATTTCAGTCATATTATCAAGTTAAATTAGTAGCAGCTTATTAATTAAGTTTAAGATGGTTTTGTGAAAATTATTTAATTTTATATAGATAAATAATTAAAATAAGAATCTAGCATTGTTTTAGAGGTTTTTTCTCTCTAAATATGGTTTATATAATTAAGGTCTCAAATTGGTTGCATTTGGTAATTAAATCATTATTATAGGGTGTTTCACACGTATGGAAATACTCGAAAAAACATGGAATGTAATAATCTAACTGTTGGGACGGCGTTAAACAAGTTGCCACCATTAAAAAAATACTTTATAGCGATTGCAACAATATTAATTATCGCAATTATAGCTGGTCAGTTATACCAAGATCTCCATCGTAAGCAAGAGCACCTAGACTCCAAACGTATTTATTTGCACCATCAGCAGAGTAAGCTTGTTTCTATGTCGATGAGTAGGCTTTCATTACTACGTGACCCCAAGAATACAGCCGTGACTGCGGCAAAAGAACTAACGGCTTATGCCAAACAAATTCTTGCTGTACATGATGTATTAGTTCGAACGATTGAACAGCGTAACCTTGAAAGTGAAAATAAACTTCTTGCAGAACAAGAGCTACAACTTATTCATTATACTAATGAATTTTTATTGCTGAATAATGAAATAATATCTTCTATAGAGTCGGGAATCGTCAACCGAGATAGTATTGATAAGCAGTATCAGCGTTATCAAGTGCTTTATCAGCAATACCAAAGTGAAACAGAGCACTTTGTTGAAAGCCTCAGCAATTATCTCGAAAAAGAATCCTATGAAAACCGAAGGGTTTTATGGTTAGTGATCATTAGTATTATTCTGCTGGTTATTGTTGTTAGCGTTATATTTTATCGTTTTATTTCTGGCATGGTGAATAGGGAGTTTCAATTACTTTCCGTAGATAATCAATTACGTAAGGATAGCGAGAAAGAAACTCAAGAACATGCAAAACTAATGTTAGAGCAGCAAATGAAAATGCGCTCTATATTAGATTCTACAGCCGACGCTATTATTACAATTACTGCTGACGGTAATATTGACTCATTTAATAAATCTGCTGAATCGATGTTCGGTTACCCAGCAGAGTTTGTTATTGGGCAAAATGTAAAAATACTGATGCCAGAACCTGATTCATCTCTGCATGATAGTTATATGCAGAACTATTACAAAACAAAAGAGCAAAAAGTACTAGGCCGTAGTCGCGAAGTGATAGCAAAGCGAGTTGATGGTAGTGAATTTCCTATTTACTTGTCTGTGCGAGAAGTTCAACAGTTAGAGCCAAAACTATTCACGGGTATTATTCAAGATATTACGGAGTGGAAAAAATCAGATAAAAAGTTGAAGCAGGCGATGGATGAGCTGAAAAGTAAACAAGCTCAATTAGAAGATGAAGAACAGATTGCGAAACATGTATTTGCAAATATCATATCGACTAATAATGAGACCTTAGAAGAATTAGCATCATGGTGTGTTCCAATGGGGATTTTCAGTGGTGACATGATCTTATCGTCATCACTTCCTTCTGGTGGTTTACGCGTTGTTTTATGCGACTTTACCGGTCATGGATTGCCCGCAGCTTTAGGTGCTGTTCCTGTCTCATCTATCTTTAGAGCAATGGCGGATAAAGGCTTGCCATTAGATATTTTGATGGGCGAGCTTAATAAGAAATTAAAAGAGTTACTGCCAACGGGGATCTTTTGTTGTATTGCGGGTATTGATATTGATGCTGCACGAACACATGCTCATATCTGGAATGCGGGATTACCTGATGTCATTATTGTGAGTGATAACGGTGATATTAAGCAGAGAGTTAAGTCTGATCATTTGCCATTAGGCGTTGTGGATTATGACCATAAAGAGATACATTGCGTCGATGTACGCTTAGAGATCGGGGATATGATTTATGCCTATAGCGATGGTTTAACAGAAGCTGAAAATGAAGCGGGAGACATGTTTGGTCAAGACCGTTTTGAACAGCTTTTAAACGAAGAATCAAATTTAGATGGACGCTTGGTTGGTATTAGAAATAAAATCAGTAGCTATATGGGAAAAGCGGCTGCAACAGATGATATTTCACTCGTAGAAATAAAAACACTGTCATGACGGCTGAGACTACTTTAAAATCGTAGTCTATTCCGTATTTTAGTGGCCAGAAAATGACACATTCATATAAAGAACAAGGCTTTGCAACTCGTGCTGTTCGCGCAGGACAACAGAGAACACATGAAAATGAACATGCAGAACCGATATTTCTTACATCCAGTTATGTATTTGATAGTGCTGAACAAGCGGCTGCTCGCTTTGGTGGTGATGAGCCTGGTAATATTTATTCACGCTTTACCAACCCAACAGTTCGTACATTTGAACAACGACTGGCCTCATTAGAAGGCGCTGAGTCTGCAGTAGCAACATCGTCTGGTATGTCAGCAATACTATCGACGTTTATGGCGTTATTGTCTGCTGGCGATCATATTGTGTCTTCACGCAGTATTTTTGGCACAACACGGGTTTTATTCGACAAATATTTATCTAAATTTGGTGTTGAAACTGACTATGTATCACTGACAAACCTTGAAGCTTGGCAGCAAGCGATTAAACCCAATACAAAAGCCTTGTTTTTAGAAACGCCATCCAATCCAATGAATGAAATTGCTGATTTAGCGGCATTGTCGGCATTAGCAAAAGCACATGATTGTTTATTGATTGTTGATAACTGCTTTTGTACCCCCGCATTACAACAACCTTTGGCACTCGGTGCGGATATTGTTGTGCACTCAGCAACCAAATACATTGATGGACAAGGACGCTGCATAGGTGGTGCTGTTGTTGGTGATGCACAACGTGTTGGTGAAGATGTGTATGGCTTCTTACGCACTGCTGGGCCAACAATGAGTCCATTTAATGCGTGGACATTCCTTAAAGGCCTTGAAACACTTGAATTAAGAATGAATGCGCATTCAGCCTCGGCCTTACAATTAGCACAATGGTTAGATCAGCAGCCAAATGTGACACATGTATTTTACGCTGGTTTACCAAACCACCCACAGCATGAGCTAGCAAAACAACAGCAATCTGCATTTGGTGGCATTATCGCTTTTGAAGTTAAAGGTGGAAAAGAAGGGGCATGGAAACTGGTTAATGCAACCCAATGGCTGTCTATTACTGCAAACTTAGGTGATACAAAAACGACCATCACTCATCCTGCCACAACAACACATGGCCGCCTGACAGAAGAAGCACGTGCTGAAGCTGGAATTACCGATGGAATGTTACGAATTTCTGTCGGCCTAGAATCAATTGAAGATATTCAAGCTGATCTTCAGCATGGTTTAGACCAGTAATCATTCAAGATGTAATAGTTGCTGATCTGGGATTGATAAGTCCTTATTTTAGTGATATTAAAACTATCACCCTCATCCCAACCTTCTCCCTCAAGGGAGAAGGGGGTAAAACTCCCTCTCCTGTTGGAGAGGGCTGGGGTGAGGAGATAAAATTAAGACGCGTGTTGATTCACCCTGTTAAAAAGAACAAAGAACCCAACATTTATCTACTGGTTCATTGATTATTATATAACCAGCGTTCAGCTTATTTAATACTTGAAATAGGCATAAAACCTGCATAAAACAATAAAAATTGTATCTATTCGTCAGATAACCATCTTTGTTTTTCAAACGCTTATCTGACCTTAGTAATTAAAAACAATGGGTTATACGTTTATGTTTCGTTTTGAAAAATATATCATTCTTTTTGTGCTGTTGGTATTAACACTACCAATGCGGCAAGTTTACGCCACTGTAGCTGAGCCTGTGAGCGATGTCAGAATCTTAATTGATGTTTCTGGCAGCATGAAAAAGAACGATCCAAATAATTTACGATCACCCGCATTACGGCTCATTGTTGGCCTTTTACCTGAAAAATCTCAATCGGGTGTGTGGACATTTGGTAAGTATGTAAATATGTTGGTTCCACTTCGTGAGGTTAACGATGCATGGAAATTAGAAGCCGAACGGCGATCAAAGGAAGTGCATTCTTACGGTCTTTTTACAAACATTGAACATGCCTTAAACAAAGCGACTGCAAATCAAAAAGGGGATAACCCTAAATACCGTCGTAGTGTCATTTTACTTTCTGATGGCTTAGTCGATGTTTCTACGAATGCTGAGACAAATGCGAAATCACGCCAGCGAATTCTTGATATTATCGTACCGAGATTAAAAAAAGCCAATGTCGCAGTTCATACTATTGCCTTATCGGACACCGCTGATCATGCGTTATTACGTTCAATTTCATTAGCAACCGATGGTTGGTATGAGCAAGTTGACAGTGCCGAAAAATTACAACGTGTCTTTTTACATTTGTTTGAAAAAGCGGCCAAGCGCGATACGGTGCCTTTGTTAGATAATAATTTTAAGATCGATGACAGTGTAAGCGAAATGACATTATTAATCTTTCGTCGAGATGGTGCTAAAGACACATTATTATTAACACCAGAACAAGCGCAGATTACCAATAAAGAGAGACCCAATAATGTTCGTTGGCATAGTGAAGATAATTACGATCTAATTACCATTGATAATCCAACAACGGGTACATGGCAGATTGATGCTGATGTTGACCCTGATAATAGAGTCATGGTCGTTACCGACTTAAAATTGAAGACAACGGATCTCCCCAATAATATATTGCTTGGTGAAACCTTTGATTTTGATGCCAGTTTGACAGAAAAGTCTGAAATCATAGTGAGGCAGGACTTTTTAACACTGGTTGATGTGGAGTTAAAAGAAGAATCTGAAATAGCCGATGAGGTTTTTACGAATCTAAATAAGGCACAGAGAAAGGGTATTTATCGAGCTCATATTGGTGAAACATTTCAGCCCGGCCGTAATGATGTTGTTGTTACGTTTAAAAGTGCGACATTTGAACGTCAACGTCGTCAAAGTATTAATGTTGTCGAAACTCCCTTTGATATTAATGTTGAGCAACTAGAAGGAAAAGAGACCCGTACACATCGGTTAACGCTAAAACCTGATAGTGATTTAATCAATGCTGAAAAACTTAATATAGCAGCAATGCTGACATCGGAAGATGGTAGCGAGTGGTCGTATGATGTAATGCAAAGTGCCGAATTAGAGTGGCAGTTAACACTTGCAGAGTTAGAAGATGGCAAACAATACAGCGTGGCACTTCAGATTAGGGGAGAAACAGCGAAAGGCCGTAGTTTGTTTTTACAGCCTGAAGTCATTGTTTTGGAAGATGAGTTATTTGTTCCTGAACCTGAAGTAATTGAAGATATTGAACCTGTTGTTGCTGAGCCAGAAGAAGAAAGTACCGACGATGAATTCAGTTCAGAGGTTATTGTTGATGAAATGGCTGGAGATGATGTGTTATTAACAGCGATAGATGATGACCTCAATGTGATTGATGATTCCCAGCTGACTGATGAGGGCCTATCTCCCGCAATAAAATTAGCGATTGGTAACGGTGTTATTCTTTTCTTAGTCGTGATGATAATATTTTTCTGGCGACGTAAGAGCTCAGCCAGAAAAAATCCAGGAGACCAGTTATAAATGGATATGACAGACCCAACCTTACAACTGTTGGCTTATGAGTTAGCAGGATTGTTTTTAGCCTTAAGTATTTGGCTGATTATGCGAGCGAATAAGAAAAATAAACAGGTAAATAATGCCGCCTTGAAAGCAGTGAAAAGGCTGAAGCGAACTAAAGATAAGAGGATAGAATCTTTATCTGCGATTTTAACCGAAAAGTATGGTTTGAATGGTGATGCCTTAGCTCAGGCTGCAAGTGAATTTCAAGAGAGAGAACAGCAAATATATAAAGTATTACTCAAACTTTATGTCGAACAAGACAGCAAAGCGTTAATCTCATTTCCTGAAAAATTAGAGCAAGCAATCGATTCTTGTTTATCCCTGTTACCCATTGGTACTGTGGCTGAACCTGAACCTGCTAAAGATTCATCTGAACTTGATGAGACAATTGCAGAAATGAATTCGAAATTAGATTTATTGCTAACTAAGCCTCGTGCCACTGAAGTGGCGAGTGACGTTGTTGCTGAAGAAGTGGCAGATATCACTGAGGCACCATCAAATGTTGAGCAAGTTGAAATTGACGTAAGTGATGAGGAAAGTGTTGACGATATTATTGACGTTGATGTGACAGATAATATCCCAGAAGAAAACAGTAATGATACAAGTACTGTTGAAGAACCAAGCCCAGATATTGATGTTACTGAGCCAGAGTCGATACCGCCAGACGTTGATACTAGTTTAGAGGTTGTCGATGAAATAACAGACGCGGAGCAAGATGCAGATGTTGCTGCTGATGATGTTGATGCATTACTAGAAGGATTGGATATAGATCTTCCGGAAGAAGAGAGTGACGGCATAGATTTGTCGGCTTCAGATGATGAGATTGAGGAAAGTGTAAAAAAGTCTGAAGCTGAATCTGTGATCACACCCGCCGATTCAGCAAATAATGGACAAGATGATAGCGAAGAAAAAATTGATATAGACCAAATGCTTGAGGAGAAAAGCGAATCAGAAGCCTCTGAACTTACTGATGATGTCGATGTATTACTTGCTTCGGTAGAGGCAACACCTGAGCCAGCAATCGATCAAGTAGAGCAAGCTGCCGATAAAGAAGTAGAGCTTGAAGCCGTCGAAAGTACGGATGATGTTGATGCCTTACTTGCTTCGATAGAACCTGAAGAAGAATCTGTAACTGAACCGGAAGTAGAGCAAGCTGACGATGAAGAATCAGAGCCTGAAACAGTTGAGAATACAGATGATATTGATGCTTTACTTGCCTCTGTAGACATTGAAACAGAATCTGTAGCTGAACCGGAAGTCGAAGAAGTCGAGCAGGCTACCGATGAAGAACCAGAGTCTGAAAGTGTTGAGAATACGGATGATGTTGATGCCTTACTGGTGTCGGTAGACATTGAAACAGAATCTGTAGTTGAATCAGATACCGAAGAAGTAGAACAAGCTACTGAGGAAGAGTCTGAGCCTGAAACAGTTGAGAATACAGATGATATTGATGCCTTACTGGCATCGGTAGACATTGAAACAGAACCTGTAGCTGAATCAGAAGTTGAAGAAGTAGAGCAGGCTACTGAGGAAAAGTCTGAGCCTGAAACAGTTGAGAATACGGACGATATTGATGCTTTACTTGCCTCGGTAGAAATTGAAGAAGAATCTGTAGCTGAACCGGAAGTCGAAGAAGTCGAGCAAGCTGCCGATGAAGAACCCGCTCCTGAAAGTGTTGAAAGTACGGATGATATTGATGCCTTACTTGCCTCAGTAGAAGTTGAAGAAGAATCCGTAGCTGAACCGGAAGTAGAGCAGACTGTCGATGAGGAACCTGAGTCTGGAATGGTTGATAGTACAGATGATATTGACCAAGTTGAAGGTGACGTTGCAGAAAACACCGAACCACCACCAAGTAACAAAATGAGTGATTATCTAAATAGTACTTGGACCAATACTACTCCCGAAATATATAACGAAATAAAGGATGAACTTCCTAATGAAGAAGCTGAGGTAAAAACAGATTTTGAGGTTGATACAGGGATAGAATCGGAAGTGGAACTGGAATCAGTAATTACTGAAAAAGAACCATTTATGACTGAAGAAGAACAATTAACCGCGCTTATGAACAATATTGGTGAGGTGTCAGACAGTGATGAAATGGATACCAAAGCGGATGAGGAAGTAGATAGCTCTGACTCAAATAAACCAGAACCCTCATTAGAATTAGATGCTTTACGGGCTAAAGTTCGAGAAAGATCACAGCAAATTAAAGCTGAAGCTGATCATGTTGAGCCAGAGCCAGAGCCAGAGCCAGAGCCAGAGCCTGAACCTGAACCTGAACCTGAACAGAACGTTGAGCTTGAGAATGCATTAGATGAAAATGTAGAGGATGAGTTAGATGTATTTATTTCTGAAAGTACACCGAGTAATGATAACGATCTGACAGAGAAAAGTGTGGAAGTTCCTCTTCCATCTGAAAGTGATCTGGAGAATATGTTATCCGAAATAAAAGCCTTAGAGCTCGAAGATATAAGGGCTGAGCAGACAGGGAAGCTACTTGAACCAGAATCTAATGAGGATGAGTTAAAAGCTATCTTATCTAGCATTCCTTCTTTCTCAGAAATGAATAAGAAATAAACGATAGATTAAGAAGCATCATTTCTTGCTGATGATGACTTACAAACATAAGGTAAACATGTTTCATCAGAGTTTCAATCTGTTATAGGAACCTCCTTTTAAAGGCAGAGTATTGTAGAATACGGTTGATAGATACTATTTTGGGAGATGTGTTATGGCACTTAAACGTCGGAGTTTTATTAAAACAGCCGCAGTAGCAGGTTCCATTGCCGTCATTCCTAAATTTGCTCTTGCTACGCAAAAGCCCAAAGCTCAACAACGTGTCGTTATTATCGGTGGTGGGTTTGCTGGTGCTACTGCCGCAAAATATCTCAGCATGTGGTCTCCTAATACAGAGGTCATTATGATTGAGCGTAATGCTCAGTTTGTTTCTTGTCCCCAGAGTAATTTAGTTTTGGGTGGAAGCAGAACTCTGCAACAACTTACCCATGATTATAATGCGTTGGCTGATAAGTATGATGTGAAAACCGTGCAGGCGGAAGTGGTTAAGATTGATAGTGAGAAACAAAAAGTAACCTTACATGATGGTGTTGAGCTCAACTATCATCGACTTATTATCGCCCCTGGTGTTGATTTTATTTATGATGACTTGCCTATGTTATCTGGTTTTGAGATTCAGCAAAAAATTCCACATGCATGGAAGGCGGGGCCCCAAACCGAGATTTTAAAACAGCAAATACATGGAATGAAGAAAGGCGGCACTGTGGTAATGTCGGTGCCCGCTACGCCATTTCGCTGCCCCCCAGGGCCTTATGAACGTGCATGCCAGATAGCATTTTATTTAAAACATCATAATCCAAGTGCAAAACTACTGATTCTTGATGCTAATGCTGATGTGGCATCAAAGAAAGCCTTGTTCAAATCTGCTTGGCAGCAACATTACTCAGGGCTAATTGAATATGTTTCAAACAGCACAATAGAGCATATTGACGTTGAAAGTTTGGCAGTAGAAACTGAATTTGATAGTTTTGCAGCCGATGTTCTTAACGTTATCCCTCCCCAGAAAGCGGGAAAAGTTGCTGAGATGGCAGGGGTGATTAATGTAGACAATCGTTGGTGCTTGGTTGATTTTCTAACATATGAATCAACTGAAAAGAAAAATATACACGTTATTGGTGATGCCGTTCATGCCAAATTACCAAAATCTGGGCACATGGCTAATGCTCAGGCAAAAGTGTGCGCTGCCGCAGTTGCAGCATTATTAGAAGAGCTGGAGCCAGAGCAGGAACCTGTATTTAGTAATACCTGTTACAGCTTTGTTAATGATAAGCAGGCGGGGCATGTAGCTGCAGTTTATCGTTATAATTCAGAACAAAAACAAATGGTGCCAATGCCGGGAGGCGGTGTCTCAGCTCAAGCAACCAACCTTGAAGGTGCTTATGCAAATGCGTGGGCGAAGAATATTTGGGCAGATATGCTGAGATGAATAGCATGAAAAGAAGGATGAATAGATGAAATTTGATGGTCAAGCGGAGTTAGTTTACCAACTCCCCAAACTGGAGAGGAAGGCCTCCTCAAACGTACCCTTAACGCCAGATAATTTAGAAAGGTGGTTATCAGATCTGCCTATTTTGAATATTAAGCAGTTGTCATATCAGCTGCCGAAATATATACAAGAGCTTAATCGCATTAAGGTATCAGATAAGCACAGATTTAATATGCTTGAACAACTACGCCCTACGGTTGCCTATATTTATGATGCATTGATAAAGCGCTTTAGGGGAGCAAATCTTAGTTTATCGTCTGAATCTCAAGAAATTCAATGGCTATTAAATGTAGTGATATCTGAAATGGCGATAGGCTACCAGCGGCTATTATTTAATTTAGCTAAGAAAGATTCGACATGGCTTAGCCGAAAGAAATATACCCTACTGGCCCAGCGAGCAGCCTATTATCTAGGTGAGAGAATTTGCTTGTCTTATCTTTTATCAACAGTCGTTCCTGATAGAGTCTGGCTGGAGTTGAATGCAACCTATTCTTATGCCCAAAAGTCGAACCTGAATACGATTAATATAAAGGATAAGTTTGCTTATTTTGGTTCTAAAAGCGGCAGTATTGACTGTATTTATAAACGGATCTTATTACTCACGCTTGTATCGCCATATAGTTTACGAAGTGCGGAGTTAGAGCAAATTTATTATGGGTTATTACCGTGGCTAAACTGTATTAAACTAATTCATGTTACTAAGCAGCTTACCAACGTATATGTGCTGGACTTTAAGCAAGATTATGGCCCGGAGCATCAGGGAACGATATTCGAGGGGGGCGATAAATATAGCATTGAGTGCACTGAATTAGTTAATAAATTAAACACTTGGCTTGATAGTGGAGATGCCCCAGCCTCTGTAAATCATAAAGGAATGTCGAAAAAGTTATTAACTGAAATAACATCAAGACTTGGGGGCATAAAAAAACGGGTAGATGAACGATTTTATGGTCGTGCTGGACAGGTAGATGTTGTCGTCGGTTTGCAAGATATTGATGTGTTCTTAGGGCATGTTAAGTCGCTAGTAGATGAGGCTAATGATTTACCTATTATTGATGATTATTACGATGTAAGTATTGTGTCTGAGCAAGAAGAGCTTACTGATGAGTGGGGGGAGCTTAGTTCATTTTTACCCGAAACTACGCTAGAAGATAAACAAGAAGTAGTGCCTGTTGTAGAAAGTGCTCACCATGGAATTCGGCAGCATGTTTTTGATATTGAGAATGAAAGCAAACGAGGAGCGTGCTTGAGTTGCAATTATATTAATGGCTCAGGATTGTACCTTGGTGAGTTGATGTTTATGCGAGGGTTTGACCCCGAGATTTGGACATTAGGAATTATTCGTTGGATGCTTGTACAAAATAAGAAATTGAAAATAGGTTTATATTTATTTTCTGCTCAAGTTGAGCAAGTTGTTGTTAGTCACAATAGTTCAGCAGGTGACATTGATATTAATGCGTTATTGCTTGGAGAAAGTGAACATGGTGATACGGTTTTATTGCCAAGTGCTGAGTTTAAAGTGGGCGATGAGTTGCAATTAGATCATAGAGGAAATAAAGCAGACATTATCCTTGGTGACGTTGTATGGCAAAGTGAAGGTTTTGCTCAATTTTGTTTGATTGCTCAGGAAGTTGAATTGGAAGAGTTAGAGCCAGACGACGATTTCTTAATTCCTGCTTGGGCAAAATAACACTACGTTAACGAATATTAAAGAGGGATGATTCAAGGAAGAAACACAGTATATTCTAGCTATAAATAGCAGAAGTTATGTTTCGTCTGACCACCGTTATTATGCACATGAGAAAACAACAAAATGAATGACCACAGGAATAGATCTGTTATGATCTTACACCTAATATCTTGCTTGGTTTAATAGCCTAGTAATCAACGAAACATAATTGATAAAACATAGAGGTTGTAATGAGTGATTTTCTGCCAGGACTAGAAGGCGTTGCTGCAACAAAGTCAGCCATATCATTTATTGATGGTGAAAAAGGATTATTATCATACAGGGGATATTCGCTAGAAACCTTGGCTGAAAATAGTAGCTTTGAAGAGACAACGTTATTATTACTGCGAGGCGAGCTGCCTACTGCAACTGAATTGGCTGAGTTTACAGGTCAATTACGTGGCCAATATCGAATCAAATATCATATCCGAGAAATGATGCGTCATTTCCCTGCAACAGGTCATCCGATGGATATGCTGCAAACAGCAGTATCTAGTTTAGGTATGTTCTATCCAGGTAATGAATGTTTAACAAGCAGTGATGCCTGTGAAGATTTAAATTACGTTCGTAATATGACGGTAAATATTATCGCATCAATGGCACCCTTGGTAGCGATGTGGGAGCATATGCGTCAAGGCTATGACCCTATTGAACCTCGTGAAGATTTATCGGTAGCAGAAAACCTTTTATATATGTTTACAGGTAAAGAGCCTGATCCATTAATGGCTAAAATTATGGATGTTTGCTTGATTCTTCATGCTGAACACACACTCAATGCCTCAACATTCTCTGCCCTAGTATCAGGTTCAACATTAGCTACACCATACAGCGTTATAT
>WTAY01000236.1 GCA_013139345.1 Methylophaga sp.
ATTCTCGATAAAAACACTCGAGGATGACGCGGCCAGCAATATCTGCATCTTCAAATAAATTGGGTATATAAACCGTTCTTATTCAAAACCTTTGCTAATTAATGCATAAGCAGAATGGTTATGAATAGATTCGAAGTTTTCTGATTCAACGGTATACGCATTTATACGGACATCATCATTTAATCGTGCTGCAATATCACGGACAATATCTTCAACAAATTTAGGGTTGTCGTAGGCTTTCTCGGTGACAAACTTCTCATCAGGACGTTTCAGTAGACCAAATATTTCGCATGATGCTTCATCTTCAACCATATCGATAATATCTTCAATCCAGATAAAGCTGTCAGCACGAACTGTTACAGTGACATGAGAACGCTGGTTGTGTGCACCATAATCTGAAATATTCTTTGAGCAAGGACATAGGCTAGTAACAGGTACAACGACTTTCACCATTACATCGGTATCAGCACCTGTGATTTCGCCTAAAAAGCTAACTTGATAATCCATTAAGCTTTTTACTTTACTGATAGGCGCTTCTTTATTTACAAAATAAGGAAATTCCATTTCAATATAGCCAGATTCTGCTTGTAAACGTTCTGTCATTTGAGGCAACATTTCACGGAACGATTGCACTGTTATTTCACGTTCATGTTGATTTAATATTTCAACAAATCGAGACATATGCGTCCCTTTGAACTGATGCGGCAAGTTTACATACATATTAAAATTAGCGATGGTGTGTTGCTCACCTGATGAACGATCGCTTACTTTAATTGGATGTTGAATATCTTTTATGCCGACCTTATCGATTGCAATCTGACGTTTATCTGCAATGTTTTGTACATCTTCAATTGAGTCGCAACAATCTGGTTTGTTATCAGTAGTCATTTTTTTCTAGTCCTCGCTATAACGTACACAAGCTCGATCTGTTTCCCAAAGGGTAACGCCTGAGATTTTCGCTGTGTCGATATTTAATGTGTTACTTAAATGTTGATAAAAATATTGGGCAATATTTTCTGCTGTAGGGTTTACCGTATCAAAAGGTGGAATATCATTAAGATAACGGTGGTCTAATTTTTTAGCTAATTCACGTGTGGCTGTTTTGATGGTTTTAAAATCCATACCCATGCCATGTTCATTTAATGCGGAAGCCGTGACTTCGACTTCCAACTTCCAGTTGTGACCATGCATGCGACTACAATCGCCCGGATAGTCACGTAGGGTGTGAGCTGAAGCAAAATCAGCTAAGATTTTTAAGGTGTAGGTTGAACTCATAGTTGACTATTATACTCGGGAATTATCAATAGTAGCTGCATATTATGCCGTAAAATGTGTTTCGACAGTATTAATAATGCCATTTGCATCTAGCTTACAGTCACTTAGCATTTGTTTATGGTTACCATGATCAAGAAATTTGTCAGGTAAGCCCATGATTTTGATTGGTGTAGCATCATTAATAGAGAGTAGGTGTTCTGCAACACCGCTACCTGCACCACCTTGATAGGTATTTTCTTCAATAGTAATGATTAACTCATGAGAGTTTGCTATATCTTCAATTACATTATGATCGAGGGGTTTAACAAAGCGCATATTAACCACGGTAGCATTTAGTTCTTCAGCTGCTTCTAGTGCTGGCTGGAGCATCGTACCAAATGCAAGAATGGCTACTTTTGTTCCAGTGCGTTTTATATCTGCTTTACCTATTTCTAATGAACTTAGTTCAGAATTAATCGTTGTACCGGTTCCCGATCCTCTAGGGTAACGAACTGCAGCAGGTCCATTATAACGGTAGCCTGTTGTCAGCATTTGACGACATTCATTCTCATCACTTGGTGCCATGACAACCATATTTGGTATGCAGCGTAAGTAACTTAAATCAAATGTTCCTGCATGTGTTGCACCGTCAGCACCTACTAGACCACCACGATCTATGGCAAATAAAACAGGTAAATTCTGCAAGGCGACATCATGAATAAGTTGATCGTAAGCACGTTGTAAGAATGTTGAATAAATGGCGACGACAGGCTTTTTACCTTCACAGGCCATTCCCGCTGCTAAAGTAACAGCATGCTGTTCGGCAATGCCTACATCAAAGTAGCGTTCGGGATAGGTATCAGCAAAGTTATTAAGACCAGAGCCATCACACATGGCAGGCGTAATTCCCATGAGCTCTTCTGATTCTTTAGCCATATCACATAGCCATTGACCAAATACCTGTGTGTAGCTTGGCCCAGATGATTTATTACCTGCAGGACTAACACCATGATATTTCCCCGGCTCTTGTTCTGCCGGTTCATAGCCCTTACCTTTTTTGGTCACAACATGCAGAAATTGTGGGCCTTTACGATCACGTAAATTACTTAACGTAGGGATTAATGTATCAAGATCATGACCATCAATCGGGCCGATATAGTTAAAACCAAGTTCTTCAAAAAGTGTGCTAGGTATGACCATGCCTTTGACATGCTCTTCTGCTCTGCGAGCTAATTCCCATGCTGGAGGGAGCTTTTCAAGTACCTTCTTACTACCTTCACGTGCTGAGGCATAGAATCGACCTGATAATAAACGGGCTAGATAATTAGACATGCCACCTACATTCTTGGAGATAGACATTTCATTATCATTAAGAATAACGAGCAAATTAGCACTTAAATCGCCAGCATGAGCGAGTGCTTCATAAGCTTGACCAGCAGTAATTGC
>WTAY01000249.1 GCA_013139345.1 Methylophaga sp.
CCACCCATTGTAGGATCCGTTAACACTGAAATAAAAGGTACACCGGCTTTACTAAGTTGAGCCAAAATAGCACTTGTTTTTGCCATTTGCATCAATGAGAACAGGCCTTCTTGCATTCGAGCTCCACCACTTGCTGAAAAGCAAATAAGAGGGATTTTTTTATCCAAAGCCACTCGAGCTGCACGAACAAACTTTTCGCCAACAACCGCGCCCATAGAGCCGCCCATAAAGCTAAAATCGAAAGAAACAGCGATAACGGCAAGGCCATTGATTGAACCTTCCATTGCAAGCAGGGCATCATTCTCGCCAGTTTTTTTCTGTGCTTGTTGAATTCGTTCTTTATATTTTTTGCTGTCTTTAAACTTTAATGTATCAACTGGCTTAACATCTATTGCGATTTCTGTACGCTCACCTTCATCTAAGAAGCTTTCAAGACGTGTGCGAGCATTGATTCGCTGATGATGATCACATTTAGGACAAACATGTAAGTTTCGTTCTAATTCTGCACGATATAAGACGCTGTCACATGCAGGACATTTACACCATACACCTTCAGGAACACTGCGGTTACGGACTGTCGTTCTAATTTTTGAGGGAATTAATTTTTCAAACCAGCTCATAATGTGTCACCTATTTCTATTTAGCCATATCTTGTGCATTAATCGCATGTCGCATTTCAGCTAACAAGCCAGCCAAAGCTGCGGGCAATTCTTCTAGTCGATCTGCATGCTCTTCGATACAGCGTACCAGAGTACTTCCCACTACAACAGCATCAGCTACTTGAGAGACAGCTGCTGCTGATTTACCATTCCGTATACCGAAGCCAACACCCAGTGGTAGATCCGTACGTTCTTTAAGTAATGCTAATTTATCAGCTACTTCAGATACATCCAATGTAGCCGTACCCGTTACACCTTTAATTGAAACATAATAGATGAAACCTCGGGCATATTCTGCAATTTTTGCCATACGTTCAGGCGATGTTGTTGGAGCAACAAGAAAAATACAATCAATATTGTGTGCATCCATTATCGATAAAAAATCACTAGATTCTTCCGGCGGCATATCAACTGTTAAGACACCATCGACACCAACTTGTTGTGCTTTTTCGGCAAACGCTTTATAGCCCATTGCCTCTAACGGGTTTGCATAGCCCATTAAGACCACTGGCGTTTCATTATCTTTTTCTCTAAACTGAGCAACCATATCTAATATATGGTTGAGTGTTACATCATTTTTCAAAGCACGTTCACATGCTTTTTGAATCACAGGGCCATCTGACATAGGGTCAGAAAAAGGAACACCCAGCTCTAAAATATTAGCGCCAGCATCAACTAATGCATGAAGCATTGGAACGGTTACCCAAGGCTCTGGATCGCCACCTGTAATATAGGGGATTAAGGCAGTTTGACCATCGGCCTTTAACTTATCAAAACACGCTTTAATTCGACTCACACTCAATTCCTTAGAAACTTAAACCAGCCAAAGCTGCTACGGTATGCATATCTTTATCTCCACGACCAGATAGGTTTACCAATAAAATTTGATCCGGTGACATTGTTGGTGCCAACTTTGTTGCATACGCTAATGCATGACTTGATTCTAGCGCAGGGATAATTCCTTCAATGCGCGTTAAATCGTGAAATGCTTGCAATGCTTCATCGTCTGTCACTGACACATATTGAGCACGACCAAGATCTTTTAACAATGCATGTTCAGGCCCTACTCCTGGATAATCTAACCCAGCAGAAATTGAATGAGTTTCAATAATCTGACCATTCTCATCTTGCATCAAATAGGTGCGATTGCCATGTAATACACCTGGCGAACCTGCACATAATGGTGCTGAATGTTGACCTGTTTCAATACCATGGCCTGCACCTTCCACACCATACATAGCAACATCTTCATCGGCAATAAATGGGTGAAATAAGCCAATCGCGTTAGAACCACCACCAATACATGCAATCAATGCATCGGGTAACTTCCCTGCAGATTTCAAGATCTGGTTACGTGCTTCACGACCGATAATCGTTTGGAAGTCTCTTACCATTTCAGGATAAGGATGTGGCCCTGCAACTGTACCAATAATATAGAATGTATCATCAACGTTGGTTACCCAATCACGCAATGCTTCGTTTAACGCATCTTTTAACGTACGCGAGCCAGATTCAACAGGAATAACTGTTGCACCTAATAGCTTCATTCGGTACACATTCTGCGCTTGACGTTGAACATCTTCAGCGCCCATATAGACAACACATTCAATACCTAAACGAGCAGCAACTGTTGCTGTTGCCACACCATGCTGACCAGCACCTGTTTCTGCAATAATACGTGTTTTACCCATACGTTTAGCCAGCAGAGCCTGACCAATTGTATTATTTACTTTATGTGCACCAGTGTGGTTTAAATCTTCACGTTTAAGATAAATCTGAGCACCACCTAATCGTTTGCTCCAATTTTCTGCATGATATAAAGGTGAAGGTCGACCAACAAAATCTGCTAGGTCTTTATCCATCTCAGCTTGAAACTCAGGATCATCTTTATAACGGTTATACGCTTCTTCAAGTGCATAGATCGCTTCCATCAGCGTCTCGCCTACAAAGCGTCCACCATATATTCCGAAGTGCCCATCATCATCTGGGTAAGTGTCGTAATAGTTGTCCAGCTGTTCAGCCATTTGCTACCTCTTGCATAAAATCGCTTATCTTCATTTTTTCTTTTATTCCTTTTGCTTGTTCAACGCCACCACTGACATCAACTGCATAAGGCTTTACTTGTTCTATTGCTTTTGCCACGTTACTAGCTTTCAAACCGCCGGCAAGCACTAATGGCATATTAATCTCAGTCAATAATGACCAATCAAATACCTGGCCAGTACCACCAGGAACGCCAGGCTGATAACTATCAACTAATATTGCAGAAGCAGATGAATATCGACTTACTTCTGACTTTAAATCAATTCCTTCCCGCATTCTCAGAGCCTTCATATACGGATGCCCAAATTGTTCGCAATATTCTGGTGACTCATCACCATGAAACTGCAATACGCCGATAGGAAGTGCAGCTAGACAAGCCTGTACATCTTCTACATTGGCATCAACAAATAACGCGACAATACTAATAAAAGGCGGTAATCCAGCCACTATTTCTTGTGCTTGCGCAACTGTAACGGCTCTTGGACTTGGTGCATAAAATACCAAGCCTAATGCATCGGCCCCCATTTCAACTGCAAATTCAGCATCTTGGCGACGAGTGATACCACAAATTTTTACACGTGTTCTCATGAATTTAGTCTGAGAAAGAAAGTTAATATGATACCTTACCAGACCACGGGAAATGGGGACACTACTGGAAGATTATATTGCTCTGGATATTCAACATTAATAAAGTATAAACCTTCTGGTGGTGAGGTTATTC
>WTAY01000058.1 GCA_013139345.1 Methylophaga sp.
AAGCTGATTATGTGACTGTGAAAGATGCCTTAGATGCGGCGGGTTTGGAAGCGATATCTTCCGAAGTGACTATGCACCCTGAAACAACCATTGCCTTAGATGCAAAAGATGCTGAAAAAGCCTTAACGATGATCGATGCTTTTGAAGATTTAGATGATGTGCAAAATGTCTACACAAATGCTGACTTCTCTGATGAAGTTATGGCTCAACTTTCTGGCGAATAAATAGAGTCCCGTGACACGTATCTTAGGCATTGACCCCGGCTCAAGAAAAACGGGTTTTGGAATTATTGAGCTTGAAGGGCAAAAGATTAAACACGTTATTAACGGACGTTTAATGGTAGGGGATGGCGATTTTCCTGATCGTTTAGGACAGATATTTAAAGGTTTAACCGATATTATTCAGCGTTATAAGCCTGATATGATGGCTATTGAGAAAGTGTTTTTACATAAAAATGCCGATTCGGCTTTAAAGTTAGGACAAGCACGAGGTGCAGCAATTTGTGCCGGTGTGAGTCAGAACTTACCCGTGCATGAATATACAGCGACACAAATTAAAAAAGCAGTCGTCGGCAATGGTCATGCAAAGAAAGAGCAAGTTCAATATATGATGTCAGTGATTTTATCCTTACCTGAAATGCCCGATGAAGATGCGGCTGATGCCTTAGCTTGTGCGATGACACATGCCAATCATGCGCCTGTTGATGGCAAAATAAACTCTAAATTACCGGCTGGCATGCGAACATCTCGTCGTGGTGGGAGATACGGACGATGATTGGACGCTTACGTGGCATTATCCTAGAAAAGCAGGCGCCAGACTTAGTGCTAGATGTGCAAGGTGTCGGCTATGAAGTTGCAGCGCCCATGTCGACATTTATTCACCTTCCGGCTATTAATGAAGAAGTATCTTTATTTACACATCTAATCGTACGAGAAGATGCTCAGTTACTTTATGGATTTTCGACAGTGCGAGAACGTTTACTGTTTCGCAGTTTATTAAAAGTGAATGGTGTCGGAGCAAAGTTAGCACTTACCATTCTATCCGGTAGTGATGTCGATGACTTTTCACGCAGCGTGCAAGAAGGTGATGCCGCGAGCCTAACGCGCTTACCGGGTGTGGGTAAAAAAACAGCCGAAAGACTCATTATTGAAATGCGTGACAGATTGAAAGATATTAGTGGTGCAATGGGCTTAAAACCTGTTGTGTCAGCAGCTGCTAAATTAGCGGGTGCAAAAGATGAAGCCGCTGAAGCGCTAGTTTCATTAGGTTATAAACCTGCCGAAGCTGAGAAAATGATCCGTGGCTTAGATACAGATGGCATGAATACTGAACAAATCATTAAATTGGCATTACAGCGAAATTAGATAGTGGTAAGCCAGATTAAAGTATCATGCGTATATATTTATTATTATTTGAAACAAACAGAGATAAAACATGACAATTAAGCGAATCGGACACCGTTATAGTGATAGCAAAACAGGTACAACCATTGATGTATGGTTCCCTCGTTCAAATAAAGAAATTGCACGAAGCTGTTTGGCTCAAAAAGTAGGCTTAATTAAAAGTGACTTTGTTGAAGTTGAAATTCAATCAATTGATGATGCACCTAAATCTGCTGAAGAGGCTTATTTGAGACTTCATTTATTATCAGAATGTGCCGTGAAGCCCAATGAAATTAACCTTGATGGTGTCTTTGGTTTATTAGCTAATGTTGCATGGACATCTGCCGGTCCTGTTTTGCCAAATGAAGTAGAAAATCTGCGTGAACTGATTGCTGCAGAAGATCACCAACTAAACGTAACATCAATCGATAAATTCCCGCGAATGACAGATTATGTTATTCCTGAAGGCGTACGTATTGGTAATGCAGATCGCGTTAGACTAGGTGCTCATTTAGCATCAGGCACAACTGTAATGCATGAAGGCTTTTGTAACTTTAATGCAGGAACATTGGGTAGTTCAATGGTCGAAGGCCGCATTAGTGCTGGCGTGGTGGTTGGTGACGGTTCTGATATCGGTGGTGGTGCTTCGATCATGGGTACATTATCAGGCGGTGGTACAACGGTTATTTCAATGGGGAAAAAGAACTTGCTTGGTGCGAATGCTGGACTGGGTATTTCATTGGGTGATAACTGTATTATTGAATCAGGGTTGTATATCACTGCTGGTACGAAAGTAAAAATGCCAGATGGTGAAGTTGTTTCTGCTAGAAAATTGTCAGGTCAATCAGGCTTATTGTTTAGAAGACACAGCCAAACAGGTGCTGTTGAAGCGATTGTGACCGATGGTTCTTTGTGGGGTGGTTTGAACTCTGCACTTCATAGTAACGACTAATGTTTATCGTACAAAGCTTTAAAGAGGTCAAAGGCTTTTAATGGAACAAGATCGCTTTATTTCTGGCATAGCTCAAATAAATGAAGAGCATCAAGAGCAGGGGATTCGTCCTGAATCTTTGAGTGACTATATTGGTCAGCCTAAAGTATGTGAGCAAATGGAGCTATTTGTCACCGCTGCCAGAAAACGTAAAGAAGCTTTAGATCACACGCTCATCTTTGGTCCTCCAGGCCTTGGAAAGACAACATTAGCCCATATTATTGCTAATGAAATGGGTGTAAATCTAAAACAAACATCAGGCCCTGTTCTAGAAAGGCCTGGTGACTTAGCGGCTCTGTTAACAAATCTTGAGCCAAATGATGTCTTATTTGTTGATGAGATTCATCGTCTTAGTCCTATTGTGGAAGAGGTTTTATACCCTGCAATGGAAGACTATCAGCTTGATATTATGATTGGCGAAGGTCCTGCAGCACGGTCTATCAAACTTGATTTAGAGCCTTTTACACTTGTTGGTGCGACGACCCGAGCAGGTTCGCTGACATCACCACTGCGTGATCGCTTTGGTATTGTGCAACGTTTAGAGTTCTACAGTACTGCAGATTTGAGCACTATTGTTCAACGAAGTGCAGGGATCTTTGGTGTCAGCCTAGATGTTAATGGCGCTCATGAAATAGCCCGTCGTTCACGAGGTACGCCTCGAATAGCTAATCGCTTATTACGCCGTGTGCGTGATTATGCCGAAGTGAAGTTTGATGGCAAAATTACCGTAGAAATTGCACGACAGGCATTAGATTT